>NZ_JBPKJP010000011.1:0-74701 GCF_051217035.1 Lysobacter sp. 1R34A | reverse complement strand
TGCCCTCGCCGGCCGCGCTGCCGCGCAGGCGCTCGGCGAAAGCCTCGACATCGACTCCGCGCGGACCGCTCTCGGCCAGCCCGGCCAGATGCCAGGCGTCGATGCCCTCCTGCAAGGCGGCGGCGACGCCGGCTACGTCCTTGTCGCCGAGCGCGGCGAATACCGCGTGGGTGCGGCCCCGGGCCGGTTCGGCCGCCAGCCAGGCCGCCAATTCGCGCGCGGCCTGCGGGTTGTGGCCGACATCGACCACGATCTCGACCCCGCCGCGATCGAACCGCTGCAGGCGCCCGGGCACGTGCGCGGCGGCCACGCCCTCGGCGAACTGCTGGCGGGTGGGCGACTTGCCCAGCGCCCGCAGCGCGGCCACCGCGACCGCGGCGTTGCGCATCTGCGCCGGCGCGGCCAGCGCCGGCATCGGCAACTCGACGCGGTAGCCGACCTCGCGCCATTGCCAGCGGGGGACCTCGTCGGGCCGTTCGGCGTGCGGCGGCAGCGCCTCGAAGAAGAAGTCGCAGCCCGCGCGCACCGCCGAAGCGCCGATCGCATACGCATGGCGCAGCACGCTCGACGGCGGATCGTCGTCGCCGAGGATAAGCGGCTTCCAGCCGCGGGCGATGCCGGCCTTCTCGAAGCCGATGCTCTCGCGGTCGTGGCCCAGGTAATCCTGGTGGTCGAGGTCGACGGTGGTGATCACCGCGACGTCCGGGTCGACCAGGTTGGTCGCGTCCAGGCGGCCGCCGAGCCCGACCTCGAGGATCGCCAGGTCCAGCCTGGCGCGCTCGAACAGCCACAGCGCCGCCAGGGTGCCGTACTCGAAATAGGTCAGCACGACCTCGCCGCGTGCGGCCTCTATGGCCTCGAAGGCCTCGACCAGGGCGGCGTCCTCGGCATCGGCGCCGCCGATCCGCACCCGTTCGTTATAGGCCAGCAGATGCGGCGAGGTGTAGGCGCCGACGCGCCAGCCGGCGGCGCGCGCGATCGCCTCGATGAAGGCGACCGTCGAGCCCTTGCCGTTGGTGCCGCCGACGGTGACGACCTTGCGGGCCGGGCGCTTGAGGCCCAGGCGCTGGGAGACGACGCGGATGCGGTCCAGCCCCATGTCGATGGACTTGGGGTGGATGCGTTCGATGTGGGAGAGCCAGTCGGCGAGCGTGCGTTGCATGGCGCGAATTCTCGCAGATACGCCGGCCGGGTTGATTGCTGGGTTGATCGGCCGGTGCGGGCGGTTCGGCGGTTCGGCCGCGGTGCTGGGCCGGTCGCGCGTCCTGATGGGCGGGTACGCTGGGATCATCGGGGGCCGGTCGTCGGGGCCTGGTGGGCACCGGGTTGGGCGGCCTGATTGGGACTTGCCGCGTCGGCAACGGCGGCTCGCCGACCGCCGCTGCGGCAGCGGTTGGCCCGTGTGCTGGCGCGGCTACCGCCAGAACGCGGTCGCGACTTGCGTCGCTCCTACCCTGGAGTCGTCGCATGAGCGTGTCGCCGCGAAGCCAGCCCTGTAGGAGCGACGTGAGTTGCGACCGCGGGGCACGCAGAGATAACCAAGCCGTCGCCGCTCGTCGAAGCGGCGCGCTATCGCCAGGGTAGGAGCGGCGCAAACCGCGACACCGTTGCGACTATCTCGCGCCGACACTCCCGAATCCAGGCTGTCTCTGCTTCCTGTAGGAGCGACGTGAGTCGCGACCGCGGGGCACGCAGAGACAACGAGGCCGTCGCCGCTCGTCGAAGCGGCTCGCCCTCGCCAGGGTAGGAGCGGCGCAAGCCGCGACACCGTTGCGACCATCTCGCGCCGACACTCTCGAATCCAGGCTGTCTCTGCTTCCTGTAGGAGCGACGTGAGTCGCGACCGCGGGGCACGCAGAGACAACGAGGCCGTCGCCGCTCGTCGAAGCGGCTCGCCCTCGCCAGGGTAGGAGCGGCGCAAGCCGCGACATCGCTGCAGCGGTCTTGCGGCGCATCGTTCAACCGAGCGAGATCAGATCAAGATCAAACCCAAAGCTTCCGCCACTAAAGCGGCGGGTTACTTTCTTTTGTCTAAAGCAACAAAAGAAAGGTAACCAAAGAAAAATGCTTCTCTTTGAATCAAGGGCCCACACGTTCGATGCCGGCGCAGGGCTTTTTCATACGGGACCTCCTTGTCCCGATGAAAAACGGCGCGCATCCCTGCGCGCCGCCCTCCGAGTCTTCGTTAGCCTTCGCGAGTGCTCGGCTACGCACAGCAATAGCAATAGCAATAGCAATGGTCACTGCAATGGCGATGGCATGGCGAGGCCAAGGGGAAGGCCAAGGCGACGGCCAAGGCCAAGGCGAAGAACTACGCATAGCCAAGTGCAGCTTCGGGGCTTCGACCCGATGCAATCGCAACTTAAGGATGGCTCACGGCGCCCTGAGGATCGCATCACCGGCGCTCGTATCCTCAAACAAAAACGGGCGCCTCCAAGGAAGCGCCCGTTCCGGTCAACCTATTTCCATTACAACGCCCGATGCACCGCTTCGCCGAACAAGGCGGTGTGGTGACTGCAGTCGTTCAAGCGCACCACGTCGAGGGTGTCGACGCTGTCGCCCTCGAGCAGGTTCAGGGTGGTCGGCGCCTGGCGGAAGGTCCACAGCTTCGACAAGGGGATGCCGAGCACGCGGCACAGCAGGACGCGGTTGACGGCGTCGTGGGCGACGATCAGCAAGGTGTCGTCGGCACGCAGGCCGTCGCAGGCGCGCACGAACGCCGGCCAGGCGCGGTCGAGCACGTGCACGATCGATTCGCCGCCGGGCATCAACACCTCATGCGGGGTGTCGCGCCAGGCGCGCAGGCGGTCGCCGTCGCGCTCGCGGATTTCGCTGGCGAGCAGGCCTTCCCAGGTGCCGTGAGCGATTTCCATCAGGCCGGGGTCGAGCTGCAACAGGCTCGCGCGTTCGCTGCCGAGAGCGAGCTCGGCGGTACGGCGCGCGCGCGACAGCGGCGAGGCGACGGCACGGGTGATCGACACGTCGCGCAGGCGCGCGCCGAGCGCCGTGGCCTGGGCTTCGCCGACCGGCGACAGCGCGATGTCCTCCTGGCCCTGATAGCGGCCTTCGGCGTTCCACGGGGTTTCTCCATGACGGGCAAGCAGGATGCGCATGATCAGACCTGCGCCAGCGAGAGGATGCCGGGGGTCGCGCGCAGCAGCGCGAGCTGCTGTTCGTTGACCGGGCGGTCGACGGTAATCGCCGCGCGCGCCTGGCCGTCGCCGGCCGCGCCGAGGGCGAAGTTGACGATGTTGACGCCGGCCGCGCCGAGTTGCGAACCGACCGCGCCGATCATGCCCGGACGGTCTTCGTTTCGCAGCAACAGCACATGCGCCTGCGGGTCGAATTCGATCTCGACGCCGTCCAGGCGCACAACGCGCGGGCCGCGATGCAGAGTCGCTTCGATTTCGCGGGTGCGCTTCTCGCCGACCACGCGCAGCTTGAGCAAACGGTCGAAACCGTCGCCGTCGCCGCCGAGGGTCTCGGCCACGGTCAGGCCGCGAGCGGCCGCTTCCTGCAAGGCGTTGACCGGGGTGACGCGACCCGAGGCGGTACCGAGCAAGGCCGCGACCAACAGGCGCGTCAGCGGACGCGTGTCGAGCGCTTCGGTGCGCCCGGCGTAGGTGATTTCCAGGCGCGTCGGCGCCGGCACCAGGCGTGCGGCGAGGCGGCCGAGCGAGGACATCAGCGGCATCCACGGGCCGGATTCGCGCGCGGCTTCGGCGGTCAGCGGCGGCAGGTTGACGCAGCCGGCGACCGCGCCGGTGGCGACGAAATCGATGATCTGGCGGGCCAGGATGGTGCTCACCGCCTGCTGCGCTTCGCTGGTCGAGGCACCCAGGTGCGGGGTCAGGATCAGCTTGGGGTTGGCGCGCAGCGCCGAGTCGGCCGGCAGCGGTTCGGTGACGAACGTATCCAGCGCGGCGCCGGCGATGTGGCCTTCTTCGATCAACTGCAACAAAGCGGCCTCGTCGACCAGCCCGCCGCGCGCGGCGTTGATCAAGTAGGCGCCCTTCTTCATCCGGCGCATGCTCGTGTCCGAGAGCAGGTTGGTGGTTTCCTTGGTGCGCGGGATGTGCAGGGTGACGACGTCGGCCCAGGCCAGCAGGTCCTCGAGCGTCTTCAGCGGCACGCTGCCCTTGCCGGCGGCGGACGCCGGCAGGAAGGGGTCGTGCGCGGCGACTTCCATGCCGATGCCCTGGGCCTTGCGCGCGACCGTGCCGCCGATGCGGCCCAGGCCGATCACGCCGAGTTTCTTGCCTTCGAGTTCGAAACCGGTCAGGCCCGCCTTCGGCCACTCGCCGGCCTTCATGCCGGCATCGGCGCGCGGGATATGGCGCGCGAGCGCGAACAGCAGCGAGATCGCGTGCTCGGCCGCGGCCAGGGTGTTGCCGTCGGGCGCGTTCATGACCGCGATGCCGCGTTCGGTGGCGGCCTCGACGTCGATGGTGTCGACGCCGGCGCCGGCACGGCCGATCACCCGCAGTTGGGTGGCGTCGGCGAGCGCTTCGGCCGGCACCTTGGTCGCCGAACGCACCAGCACGGCGTCGACGCCGACCAGGGCCTGGGCCAGGGCCGCGGTGTCCTTGATCGGTTCGGATACGACGACTTCCCAGCCCGCATCGCGGAACAGGGCCAGACCGTCTTCATGAATGCCATCGCAGGCCAGTACTTTCATCGCAAGCTCCAGGTCGTAGGGGACAGACCACGGAGCACGAGCGAGCCGGCACTACGGTTGGATCTCGCGCCCTCCAGGCTGAAGCTGGGGCCACGATGCCGCTGGACAGCGGCGCCGCATGAGGCGGCATCTGACACGGGTCGGGAGACGGGGCCGGCTGGCATGGGAATCCGCGACTGCCCGGGCAGCCTAAGTCAGCCGAACGCCGCTTGCAAGCGCGGCCGCGTTCATGACTGCGGCCGCCGCCCTCGCGCGGGCGCAATACGTTTTGTGCAGGAATTAGCAATTTGCGATTGCGCTTCGGAACCGCGTCACAAAGATACGAATCGAGTCGCGATGGCACATTGAGAAATCGCCACCCGGGTCCTAGCGTCGTGGCGCCGGTGTCCTGCCGGCATCCGAAGAGAGAACACCATGCGCAAGAAACTCGCTCTGACGCTCGGCCTGGCGGCGCTCGCCGCGGTCGGCGCCGCGGTCGCGGCAATCGGCCCCACCGGCCCCGGCCAGTTCTACACCTATTACGACGACAACGGCACCGTCGTCGGCTACTCGGCGATCCACTGCGACAACACTCGCGAGTCCTGGGGCAAGTTCACCAAGAACTACAGCGACGGTTATTTCATCTGCGATCCTGAAATCTGATCGGCCGGCGGCCGCCGCCTTTGCGTTTCGCCGCGGCACGGTCCATGTCGCGCGTCGGCAACGTAGCGGCCGCCTCGTACGTCCCGCACCACCGGTCTGAGCGATCGGCGCAACGGCACGACACCGTCGAGCGTGAGCGACGCTTGGCGCATAGCGCCCGCACCATCGAAGATCGCGCCACCGCCCGGCCCCGTGTCCTTCGCCGCGCCGGGCATCCAATCTGCTTTGCAAAGATGGGAGTTCGTCATGCGTAAATCTTTCGCCCTCGGTCTGGGCCTCGTCGCCGCCCTCGTCGCCACCGCCGCCCTCGCCCGTCCGCCGGGCCCGGACGAAATCGGCGAGTTCTACGTGTATTTCGACGCCAGCGGAAAAATCGTCGGCCAAGCGCAGCTGAGCTGCGAGGGCGTGTACACCGAATCGGGCGTGCGCACCTCCAGCTACAGCGTCGGCCATCTGGTCTGCAATCCTCGCTGAGGCGTTGCGTATTGGGGTAGAGAAAGGGCCGGCGCATGCCGGCCCTTTTTTTGGGTGCGTCCGTTGCCGTTGCCGTTGCCGTTGCCGAGATCTGCTCTGCGCCTTGCCGGTCAAAAGCAGACCCGGAGGGCGGCCCGCAGGGATGCGAGCCATGCGCAAGCAGGCCATGGATGGCCTGTCTGGAGCATCCCTGCGTCGGCACCGATCGTGCGGGCCTGTGCCCTTTCAAGAAGAAGCACTTTTCTTTGGTGACTTTCTTTTGTTGCTTTGGATAAAAGAAAGTTACCCGCACCCTTTAGGGGGCGGAAGCTTTGCTATTGATTTGGCTTCTAAGCTTTACGGTAAGAAACGCCGCAACGGGATACGCCGCGGCCGCGACTTGCGTCGCTCCTATCCTGACGGGCTACCGCCCCGCATCGGCGCGAGATCGAGGCGTCGCGGTCGCGGCTTACGCCGCTCCTACAGGGATCGCTACGCAGCATTGCGTGCAGGGCCTGGCCTTTGTAGGAGCGACGTGAGTCGCGACCGCGAGACGCGCATAGATGACGAGGCCGTCGCCATTCGCCGAAGCAGCGATCCATCGCCAGGGTAGGAGCGGCGCAAGCCGCGACATCGTTGCGGCGGTCTTGCGGCGTACCTCTCATCGGGGATCAAGATCAAAGATCAGGATCAAGATCAAGATCAAACCCAAAGCTTCCGCCACTAAAGCGGCGGGTTACTTTCTTTTGTCTAAAGCAACAAAAGAAAGGCAACCAAAGAAGTGGCTTTGTTTTGAATCAAGGGGCCCGCCACGATCGATGCCGACGCGGCGATCTACATACGGGACCTCCCTGTCCCGATGAAAAAAACGGCCCGCATCCCTGCGGGCCGCCCTTTGGGTCTTCCATTGCTTTCGCAAGCGCGTAGCCGCGCACAGCAACAGCAACAGCAAAGACAACAGCAACTGCAACGGCAACTGCAACGGCTGAGACAACTGGGACGGCGATGGAAGCAACAGCGACGCAAGGCGTAGGCAAGAGACAAGCGAACGCCACACCTGTTACGAAACAGCATCAACGGCCAGCGCCGGGACGCGGCCCAACTACTTCCCGCTCGCCGGCACTCCCATCTCCGCCAGCAACCTCGGCGCCGGGAACACGTCCTGCAGCACCCAGCGCAGGTAACGCTGGTCGACCGAGATGGTGCGGGTCATCGCGGGGTCGAACAGCCAGCTTGCGCTGACCGATTCCCAGTTGCTGTCGAAGGCGAGGCCGGCCAGCTTGCCCTGCCCGTCCAGCACCGGCGAGCCGGAGTTGCCGCCGATGATGTCGAGGTCGGCGAGAAAATTCACCGGCACCGAGCCCAGGCGCTTGTCGACGAGATTGGCGCTGTAACGCTTGGCCGCGATCGCGTCGAGCAAGGCCGGCGGGGCGTCGAACGGAGGCTTGCCGCTGTTGCGCGCGGCGATTTCCTCGATCCGGGTGAACGGCAGTTGCTTGGCGCCGTTGCCCTTGGTGTAGGGCGACACGGTGCCGTAGCTGATGCGCAGGGAACCGTTGGCGTCGGGATAAACCGGCGTGCCGAGGCCCTTGCGATAGTCGGCCAAGGCTTTCAGGTAGACCGGGCGCACGCTCAGGGTCTCGCCGGCGCGGCTGCGGATTTCGCGCTCCATCTCCAGCATCGTCGGCATCACCGCAACCGCGAACTGGATCGCGCCGTCCTTGCCGGCGTCCTTGCTTTTCTCGAAGGCGGCGCGGTCGGCCTTGAGCCAGGCCGCGCGCTGTTCGGGGTTGCCCAGGCGCGATTTGGCGATGCGGTCGAGGGCACGCTTGATCGCCTTTTCGTCGTCGCCTTCGAGCCATTGGTCGAGCGCGGCGACACGCTGCTGTTTCGGCAGCTTCACGTACTCGTGCAGCCAGTAATTCTGCAACTGCCGGTCCATGCGCACATCGAAGCGGCGGTCGGCCTGCTTGAGCCGGTTCTCGAACGCGCCCTGGTCGCGCTGGCGGTAGCCGTTCTCGCGTTGCGCGTCGGGCTTCTCGCGCTCGATCGCCATCCGGTACAACTGGGTCGCGGCATTGAGCGTGCCGGTAGCGTACAACTGGCCCAGCACCAGGTCGCGGTCGCGCTCGGCGCGTGCCTGTTGGCCGAGTTCGACCAGGCGCGCGTGCGCGGCCAGGGCCGGCTCGCCGGCCGCGCCCTGCTTGCGCAGCCATTCGAGCAAGCCGGTCTCTTCGCTGCGCTTGGCCTGGGCCGCGTGGGTGCGGCGGAAACTCTCGATCTGGCTTTCGTAACTCTTGGCCGCGCCCAGCCAACCGCGCAGGGTGCCGGCGTACTTGCTCGCGACCTCCGGACTCTTGCGGCCTTCGGCTTCGATCAGCGCGGCGAGGCGGCGGTAATGCGCGGCGACGGTCGGATAGGTCCAATCGGCATTGGCCTCGAAGTCGTCGGCCATGGCGTAGCGGTTGGTCATGCCCGGAAAGCCCGCGAGCATGACGAAATCGCCGGCGCCGAGCGGCTTGTCGGCGATCTTGAGCCAGCGCTTGGGCTGGTAGGGTACGTTGTCGATCGCGAACGGCGCCGGCTTGCCGTCCTTGCCGACGTAGGCGCGGTAGAAAGCGAAATCGCCGGTGTGGCGCGGCCAGGACCAATTGTCGGTCTCGCCGCCGAAGTTGCCGATGCCTTCTGGCGGCGCATAGACCAGGCGCAGGTCGCTGATCTCGATGCTGCGCTGCAACTGGTAGCGGTTGCCGCCGGAGAAGCTGTACAGACGGCAGCCGTACTCGGCCTGGGTCTCGCACTCGGCGACCAGTTGTTTCTCCAGCGCGTCGAGCGCGGCGATGCGCGCGAGCGGATCGGGCGCGGCGGTCAGCGCCGCCTGCACCCGCGCGGTGACGTCCTGGACCGAGTCCAGCACGAAGATGCGGGCGTTGGCGCCGGCCGAGACTTCCTCGTTGTTGGTGCCGGTCTTGAACCCGTCGCGCAGCAGGCTTTTCTGCGGGGTCGAGTTGAGCTGCAGCGCGGCGAGCGCGCAATGGTGGTTGGTCAGCAGCAAACCCTTGGGCGAGACGAAGCTCGCGGTGCAGCCGCCGAACGGCACCACCGCGCCGAGCGGGTCGCCCTTGGGATCGCTCAATTGCGCGAGTTGCTTGGGCGTCGCCCGCAGGCCGGCCTGCTTGAGCTTGCCCGCGAGTTCGGGGAATTGCTGAGGCGTCCATACGCCCTCGACTGCCCGGGCGGCCCCATGCCAGGCCAGCGTGCACGACAACGTCCCTGCCATGGCCAATGATCGGGCCAGCACCGTGTATTGCATCAAAGCGTCCCTTGGAAGGCGGGAGGTCGAGTCTAGCCCGGCTGTTTCTGCGAAGGCCATTCCGGATCCGTCGAAGCGGGGCCCCGCGACGATGCAGTTCGTCGCGCTTCAGCGTCGGCGCGCGCGAATGCGGCCGGCAATCTAAAAATTTCGTTAGTTAGGCGAGTCCACCCCGACCGGAGATGGCGCGGTCACGGGCGGTCATACGGTCGCGGCTCGCACCGCTCTTACCCCCTTTGCGTCGCCGCCCTCGCACAAACGCAAACGCCGGTCGGGGAACCGACCGGCGTTTGCGGCGACAGGCGCTTGCGGCGTCTTACTTCTTCGCCGGCACGCCGAGCTCGGTCAGCAGCTGCGGCGCCGGGTAGACCTCCTGCATGATCCAGCGCATGTAGCGCTGGTCGACCGAGATCATCCGGGTCATCACCGGGTCGAACAGCCAGTTCGAGCTCACCGACTCCCAGTTGCCGTCGAAAGCCAGGCCGACCAGTTTGCCCTCGCCGTCGAGCACCGGCGAACCGGAGTTGCCGCCGGTGATGTCCAGGTCGGACAGGAAGTTCACCGGCACCGTCTTCAGGCGCTTGTCGCTGAGGCCGGCATAGCGCTTGGCCGAGATCGCGTCGATCAGGTTCTGCGGCGCGTTGAACGGCTCCTCGCCGGTGGCCTTGGCGGCGACCTCTTCGAGCTTGGTGAACGAGGCCTGCTTGCTGCCGTCGAGCTTGGTGTAGGCCTTGACGTTGCCGAAGGTGATGCGCAGGGTCGAGTTGGCGTCCGGATAGACCGCCTGCTTCTTGCTCTTGCGATAGTCGATCACGCCCTGCAGATAGGCCGGGCGCGCGACCAGGGTTTCGCCGTCGCGGGCCTTGCCCTCTTCCTCCAGACGCAGCGCCGCCGGGAACAACGCCTTGGCCATCTGGATCGCCGGATCGCGGCTCTTGTCCATCGCGGCGCGGTCGTCGTCGATCAGCGCCAGGCGCTCCTTGGCGCTGCCGAGCTTGGTCTTGGCCAGTTTGTCGAGCGCGCGCTTGATCGCCTTCTCGTCGGAACCGCCGAGCCAGCGGTCCAGCTCGGCGATGCGCTCGCCGGCCGGCAGCTTGACGTATTCGCGCAGCCAATACGCCTGCAGCTCGCGGTCCATGCGCGGGTCGTAGCGGCGCTCCATCTGCTCCAGCGCGGCCTTGATCGAAGGCAGATCGCGCTGCTGGTAGCCGGGTTCGCGCTCGGCGTCGGGCTTGGCGCGCTCGACCGAGAGGCGATACAGGGTGGCGGACGCCGCGATCACGCCGAAGCGGCGCAACTGCGAGAACACCATGTCGCGCTCGCGGTGCGCGTTGGCGGCTTCGATCTGCTCGAGCATCTTGGCGTGGCCGGCCAGCGCCGGCGCGCCGGCCTTGCCGCGCTTGCCGAGCCAGGCCAGCACCGCCTGTTCGTCGGCGTGCTTCTTCTTCGCCGCGCCGATGCGCTCGAAGCCTTCGAGCTGGCCGTCGTAGTTCTTCAGCGTGTTCTGCCAGCCGCGCACGGTGCTGGCGTACTTCACGCCGATCTCGGGGTCCTGCTTCGCGGTCCGCCCGACCAGCGCGACCAGGTTCTTGTAGTGCTGCGACAGGGTCGGATAGGACCAGTCCGCGGTGGCGTCGAACTCGGCCGCCAGGGCGTAACGGTTGGTGCGGCCGGGGTAGCCAGCGACCATGACGAAGTCGCCCTCGCCGAGCGGCTTGTCGGCGATCTTCAGGTAATGCTTGGGCTGGTAGGGCACGTTGTCCTTCGCGTATGCGGCCGGCTTGCCGTCTTTGCCGACGTAGGCGCGGTAGAACGAGAAGTCGCCGGTGTGGCGCGGCCACATCCAGTTGTCGACTTCGCCGCCGTAGTTGCCGACGCTGCCGGGCGGCGCGTAGACCAGGCGCACGTCCTTGATCTCCATGCGCCGGAACAGGCGGTAGGTGCTGCCGCCGAAGAAGCTGTAGACCTCGCACGCGTAGCCGGGCTCGGCCTCGCACTGGGCGATCAACCGCTTCTCGACCGTCTCCAGCGCGTGGGTGCGGTCGATCGGCTCGACCGCCTCGTCGATCGCAACCTTGATTTGCGCGGTCACGTCCTGGATCGAATCGAGCACGTAGATGCGCGAGGCCGGGCCGGCCGAGACTTCATCGCCCGCAGTTGCGGCGTTGAAGCCATCGCGCATCAGGTTCTTCTGTGCGGTCGAATTGAGCTGGATCGCGCCGTATGCGCAATGGTGGTTGGTCACCACCAGGCCGCGCGGCGAGACGAAGCTGGCGGTGCAGCCGCCGAGCGAAACCACCGCGCCCATCGGGTCGCCGGTAAGGTCGGCGAGCTGCTTGGCGTTGAGCTTGAGCCCGGCCTGCTTCAGCGGCGCGGAGATCTCGGGCAACTGCTGCGGCACCCACATGCCTTCGACGGCCCGGGCCGTCGTGGCCAGGCCCAAGCCCAGCGTCCCTGCCGCGACGGCCGCGGCCAATAGCGTGTAGCGCATGCGTATACCCCTGATTCGAATGGAAAAAACGATGAAGAGTCTAGCCCGCGGCGGGCGGGCTGACCATGGGCGGGCGTAGCGGAAAGAAACCAAGGAGAGTAACGAGTGAAGAGCAACTAGGAACTAGAAACGCAGCGGCGGTCTCCGACTCGTTCCTAGTTTCTTCTCACTCGTTTCTTCCCACTCGTTTCTTCTCACTCGTTCCTGCCACCCGCTCATTCCCCGGGCAAGCGCATCTCGCGCAGCAAATGCGGAGCCGGATAGACCTTGGCCAGCAGCCAGCGCATGTAGCGCATGTCGACGTGGATCGCGCGCTTGTAGCGCGGGTCGAACATCCAGCTGGCGCTGACCGCTTCCCAGTTGCTGTCGAAATTCAGGCCGATCAGGCGGCCGTTGGCGTCGAGCACGGGCGAGCCGGAATTGCCGCCCGTGGTGTCGAGGTTGGTCAGGAAATCGACGGTCTGGGTCTTCAGTTCGGGATCGAGGGTGCTGCCGTAATCGCCCTTGGCGATCGCATCGCGCAAGGCCTGCGGCGCATCGAAGGGTTTGACGCCGGTGTGTTTCTCGACGATGCCCTGCACGGTGGTCAGCGGCCGGTAACGCACGCCGTCGCGCGGGTCCATGGCGCTGACCGCGCCGTAGCTCACGCGCAGGGTTGAGTTGGCGTCCGGGTATACCGCACGGCCCTGCGACTTGCGAAAGCCTATCAGCGCACGCATGTACGCCGGGCGCAGGCGCAGCAGTTCGCCTTCGCGGGTCTTGTTCTGTTCTTCCAGTGCCAGGATCGCCGGCAGCAAGGTCGCCGCGGCGCGCAACAGGCTATCGTCGGAGGCGGCCAGGGCCTTGGCGTCGGCCTGCATCGCCTGCAGGCGCACCGCTTCGTCGCCGAGGCGGGTGCCGGCGTACAGCGCGTCGAGGCTGCGCTTGAGGCCTGCGGCGTCTTCGCCGGCGAAGACCCGGTCGAACTCGGGCACGCGCGAGACCTTCGGCAGCGCCTTGTACTGGCCCAGCAGGTCCAGCAGCAGGGCCTTCTCGACTTCCGGCGCATAGCGGCGCTGCACTTGCTTGAGGCGGCCGGCGATCAGGGTTTCGTCGCGCTGCTGATAACCGGTCTCGCGCTCGGCGTCGGGCTTGCCGTGTTCCAGCGCCAGGCGCTGCAGGGTCAGCGCGGCATTCAACAGCTGCGCCTGGGTGCGGATCGCGGTCAGCAACTGATCGCGGTCGCGGGTCGCGGCGGCGGCATCGAGCACTTTCTGCGCCGCGTCGATGTCGGCGCGGATCGCATTCGCATCGGGCTGCCTGGCCAGCCAGGCCAGCATCGCGGCCTCGTCGTCGCGGCGTACGCGCACCGCATCGCTGCGCCGCAGGCCGTCGAGTTCGCCCTGGGCGCGCTTGAGCGTGTTCTTGAAGCCGGCCACCTGCGCCGCATAGCGCACCTTGGCTTCGGCGTCGGAGGCCGCGGCCTGTTCGACAGTCTTGATCATGCCGGCGTACAAGGCCACGCGCGAGGGCAGCTGCCACTCGATCTGCTGGGCGAACTCGGCGGCCATGCGGTGGCGGAAGGTCACGCCGGGATAACCGGCGAGCATCGCGTAATCGCCTTCGCGCACCGGATCGGTGGCGATCTGCAGGTGTCCCGGCGGGCTGTAGGGCACGTTGTCCGGCGAATAATCGGCCGGCTTGCCGTCCTTGCCGACGTAGGCGCGCAACAGGGTGAAATCGCCGCTGTGGCGCGGCCAGACGAAGTTGTCGACCTCGTCGCCGTAGTTGCCGATCGCGTCCGGCGGCGCGTAGACCAGGCGGATGTCGCGCAGCTCCAGCTGGCGGATCAGATAGAAGTCGGTGCCGTAGTACATGTTGGCGACGCTGCAGCGATGTCCGCCGTCTCGTTCGCATTCGGCGACGACCGCCTTGGTCGCCGCATCGACGGCTTCGTAGTAAGCGCGACCGCGCTTGCCGCGGGCATCGGCGAGGATGCGTTCGGTGACCTTGTCGAAACCGGTGGTGACCAGCACGCGGAAATCCGGGTTGGCCGGCAGCTCGGCGGCGCGGTCGGCGGCGACGAAACCGTTGCCGATGAGATCGCGCTCCGGCTTGGAGTTGTACTGGATGACGCCGAAGGCCACGTGATGATTGGTCAGCACCAGGCCCTCGCCGGAGACGAAGGCGCCGGTGGCGCCGCCGACCTTGACCACCGCGTTCATCGGCGCACGGGTCAACTCGGCCAAGTCGGCCGGGTCGCCCTTGAAACCGGCGGCGCGCAGCTGGCGCGCGATCTCGGGCAGTTGCGAGGGCATCCACATGCCTTCGTCGGCCTGGGCGGCGGTGGCGCACAGCGCCAGGGACAGGGCTAACACACGGGGGCGCATGGTCGTTCCGGACGATTACGAAGCCGCGACGATAGGCCAGACCGGCCGGCGCGGGCAAACCGACGCCCGGCCCGGGCCGCATCGCCGGCGTATAATTCGCGCCTGTCTCCCGCGCGGCACGGCCGCAGCTCTCAGGTATCGATTCCCATGACGCAAACGATGAAGGCTCTGGTCAAGCGCGAAGCCGCTAAGGGCATCTGGATGGAAGAAGTCCCGGTGCCGGTGCCCGGCCCGAACGAGGTGCTGATCAAGCTCGAAAAGACCGCGATCTGCGGTACCGACCTGCACATCTACCTGTGGGACGAGTGGAGCCAGCGCACGATCCAGCCCGGCCTGGTGATCGGCCACGAGTTCGTCGGCCGCATCGTCGACCTCGGCCCCGGCGTCACCGGCTATCGCCCGGGCCAGCGCGTCTCGGCCGAAGGCCACATCGTCTGCGGCCATTGCCGCAACTGCCGCGCCGGCCGCCAGCACCTGTGCCCGAACACCACCGGCATCGGCGTCAACCGCAACGGCGCTTTCGCCGAATACATCGTCATGCCGGCGAGCAACCTGTGGCCGATCCCCGACCAGATCCCGAGCGAGCTGGCCGCGTTCTTCGACCCCTACGGCAACGCCGCGCATTGCGCGCTCGAGTTCGACGTGGTCGGCGAGGACGTGCTGATCACCGGCGCCGGCCCGATCGGCATCATCGCCGCGGGCATCTGCAAGCACATCGGTGCGCGCAACGTGGTCGTCACCGACGTCAACGATTTCCGTCTCAAGCTCGCCGCCGACATGGGCGCCACCCGCGTGGTCAACGTCGCCAACCAGTCGCTCAAGGACGTGATGGCCGACCTGCACATGGAAGGCTTCGACGTCGGCCTGGAGATGAGCGGCAACCCGCGCGCCTTCAACGACATGCTCGACTGCATGTACCACGGCGGCAAGATCGCCATGCTCGGCATCATGCCGAAGGGCGCCGGCGCCGACTGGGACAAGATCATCTTCAAGGGCCTGACCCTGCACGGCATCTACGGCCGCAAGATGTACGAGACCTGGTACAAGATGACCCAGTTGGTGCTGTCGGGTTTCCCGCTCGGCAAGGTGCTCACCCACCAGTTGCCGATCGACGATTTCCAGAAGGGGTTCGACCTGATGGAAGCGGGCAAGGCCGGCAAGGTCGTATTGAGCTGGAACTGAGCCCGGCGCATCGCCTGGCGGCACGATGGGCCACGCGACAACGGTCACGACGAGGGCGCCCTAGGGCGCCTTCGTTGCGTTTGCGGGGGGCGTGGTGAGTCTTTCGTCGGGGTTGGTAGCGTCGTGGCGTGGGTGATGGCGCGGAGTTTCCCGCGCTGAGTTCGGTTGCGGTGTTGTTGTTTCGGCTGTTGCTGTTGCTGTTGCTGTTGCTGTTGCTGTTGCTGTTGCCGTTGTCCGCTGCGGACGCAGTTGTGACATTGCTGCTGCCGTTGCCGTTGCCGAGATATTGATTTGCCTTGCTCTGCCGCTTTGCCGGTCAAAAGCAGACCCGGAGGGCGGCCTGCAGGGATGCGGGCCGTGCGCAAGCAGGCCATGGATGGCCTGTCTGGAGCATCCCTGCGTCGGCTTCGATCGTGCGGGCCTTTGATTCAAAGAAAAGCACTTTTCTTTGGTTACCTTTCTTTTGTTGCTTTAGACAAAAGAAAGTAACCCGGCCGCGTCAGCGGACGGAAGCTTTAGATCCTGCCTTGGCTTCTCCGCCTTACGGCCGGCAACGCCGCAACGGCAGACAGCGTGGTCGCGCCTCGCGTCGCTCCTACCCCCTTGACGGGTTGCCGCCGGCATCGGCGCGAGATCGAGGCGTCGCGGTCGCGACTTACGTCGCTCCTACAGGGATCGCTTCGCAGCATTGCGTTTTCAAGGTGTGGCCGTTGTAGGAGCGACGTAAGTCGCGACCGCGGGACGCGCAGAGGCCGCAAGGCCGACCTTATCCATCGAAGTGGTGCGCTTTCGCCAGGGTAGGAGCGGCACAAGCCGCGACCACGCTGTGACGGGCTTGCGGCGTCTCTTTCAATCAAAGATCAGGATCAAGATCAAAGATCAAGATCAAGATCAAACCCAAAGCTTCCGCCACTAAAGCGGCGGGTTACTTTCTTTTGTCATAAGCAACAAAAGAAAGTAACCAAAGAAAAATGCTTTCGTTTTGAATCACAGGCCCGCACGATCGTTGCCGACGCAGGGCTTTTTCATACGGGACATCCCTGTCCCGATGAAAAACGGCCCGCATCCATGCGGGCCGCCCTCCGGGTCTTCCATAGCCTTCGCTAGTGCGTATCGACGCACGGCAACAGCAAAATCCTGACGGCGATTAGAGCCGCACCCGCAAAGGCAAAGGCAAAGGCAGTGGCAGTGGCAGCACGGTAACGGAACGAACAACGGAAAAGGCACGGCCACAGCGCTGCACGACGCCACTAGCGTCAAACCGATCCCCGCGCTAGCAGCGATTTATAAAACGGCCAGCGCAACATGCTGGCGGGTACGGGCCAGCCCCTTCACCCGCCCCGGTTACAAGCCGATGGAGGCCTAATGCGCCAAGCGGACCAGCAAAAACCCGCTCGCCCTATTCGCCCTACCCGCCTGCCCGGCCTGAGTGAGCCTAAGCCTCCGAGCGGCATAACCCACCCGTACGGGCTCAAGCAAAAGGTCTGGACTAGAATGGCGGCTTTCCTCCCCATCGGAAACCGCCCGTGTCCGACGCATCGAGCCCGACCCCCGCTCTCACGCAGCACTACGCCGACACCCTCGACGAGATCCGCGCCCAGGGTCTGTTCAAGGCCGAACGCATCATCACCAGCCCGCAGTCGGCCGAGATCACTCTCGAGGACGGCCGCACGGTGCTGAACTTCTGCGCCAATAATTATCTCGGCCTGGCCGATCACCCCGAGGTGATCCAGGCGGCGAAGGACGCGCTCGACACGCACGGCTTCGGCATGGCCTCGGTGCGCTTCATCTGCGGTACTCAGGACCTGCACAAGCAGCTCGAGAAGACCATCGCCGACTTCTTCGGCACGCAGGATACGATCCTCTACGCCGCCTGCTTCGACGCCAACGGCGGCCTGTTCGAGCCGTTGCTCGGCGAGAACGACGCGATCATCTCCGACGCGCTCAACCACGCCTCGATCATCGACGGCGTGCGCCTGTGCAAGGCCAAGCGCTTCCGTTACGCCAACTGCGACATGGCCGACCTGGAAAAGCAGCTGCAGGCCGCCGATGCCGCCGGTTGCAAGACCAAGCTGATCACCAGCGACGGCGTGTTCTCGATGGACGGCTTCATCGCCCCGCTCGACGAAATCACCGCGCTGGCGAAAAAGTACGGCGCGCTGGTGCATATCGACGAATGCCATGCGACCGGCTTCCTCGGCGCCAGCGGCCGCGGCTCGGCCGAGGTCAAGGGCGTCATGGACAAGATCGACATCTTCACCGGCACCCTCGGCAAGGCCATGGGCGGCGCGCTCGGCGGCTTCACCACCGCCAGGAAGGAAGTGGTCGAGCTGCTGCGCCAGCGCTCGCGCCCCTATCTGTTCTCGAACTCGCTGCCGCCGCACGTGGTCGCCGCCGGCATCAAGGCGTTCGAGATGCTCTCGGCCGCCGGCGAGCTGCGCGAACAACTCGCGCAGAACACCGCTTATTTCCGCGAGCGCATGACCGCGGCCGGCTTCGACGTGAAGCCCGGCGTGCACCCGATCAGCCCGGTGATGCTGTACGACGCGCCGCTGGCGCAGAAGTTCGCGGCCCGGCTGCTCGAGGAAGGCATCTATGCGATCGGCTTCTTCTTCCCGGTGGTGCCGCAGGGCCAGGCGCGCATCCGCACCCAGATGTCGGCCGCGCATACCCGCGCGCACCTCGACCGCGCCATCGACGCCTTCATCAAGATCGGCCGCGAGCTCGGCGTGATCCAGGCCTGATCCGGGCCTGATCGGTCCGGGCGCATGCGCGTCGTCCTGCGTCGCCGCCTGTTGCAGGCCGTGCGCACCGACGCGCTGGCGCGCTTCGACGATGGCGTGTGGCGAACGCGTTGCCTGCATTGCCGGCGCGCGCTCGCCCTGGGCGAGGACGGCGCGCCGATCGGTTCGACCTCGCTAGAACACGTCGTGCCGAGCGCCTGGTTCGGCCGCCGCGCCGCGGCGGCCCTGACCGCGAGAGTCGGCGGGGACGCCGACGACCCGCGCAACCTCGCCCTCGCCTGCACTCGCTGCAATCACGGCAAGGGCGCCAGCCACGATGCGCGCGGCCCCGGCGACGCCCGCGCTTACGAGGTGGTGGCGAACTTGCTGGACGCCCGCCTCGCGCGCTGGCGCGAGGACGAGGGCACGCCGTATGAGTCGGGTTCTTAGTCCGGCGAAACCAGCGACGCGGCCTCGGCCGCGCTGAGCACGCGCCATTCGCGCTTGCCGAGTTCGCCGAGCGCGAGCGGGCCGATCGCCACGCGGACCAGGCGCAACACTTCGATGTCGAAGGCGGCGAGCAGGCGCCGGATCTGCCGGTTGCGCCCCTCGTCGAGCACGATCTCGAGCCAGGCGTTCTTCTCGCCGGCCCGCAGCAAGGTCGCCGACTTGGCGCGCAGGCGTTCGCCCTCCTCGACCACGCCCTCGCGCAGCGCCGCCAGCAGGGCCGGCTCGGGACGCGTGTCGATCTGGACGTGATAGGTCTTGTCCGGGCCGAAGTCGGGATCGGTGATGCGCGCCGCCCATTGCGGGTCGTTGCAGAACAGCAGCAGGCCTTCGCTGGCCTTGTCCAGGCGTCCGACCGGCGCCAGCCACGGCAGGCCGGCGCCGTCGAAGCAACGGTAGACGGTGTCGCGGCCGCGCTCGTCCTGGGCGGTTGTGACCAGGCCGCGCGGCTTGTTGAGCATCAGATATAGCCGCGGCGCGGCATCGATGGCGTTGCCGTCGACGGCGATACGATGGCGGCCCTGCACGATCGGAAACTCAGGATCGAGGACGATGCGGCCGTCGACCGCGACCCGGCCGGCGGCGATCCACTTCGCCGCTTCGCTGCGCGAGCACAGGCCTTGCTTGGACAGCACGCGGGCCAGACCGTGTCGGGGCGGAAGCTTGTTCAAGGCAAAGGTCGTGATCAAGGCGGCATCGAAGGCGGGAGCGAACGCGACGCGGCGGCGGAGCGCCGCCCCATCGGCTCTCGCCGCAGCGCTCGCGGCCATCGCGGACCGCAAAAGCGAAACGGCCGCGAGCGAGGCCCGCGGCCGTAAGCAGCGCGTCGCGGCGGCGAGGCTTACTTCTTTTTCTTCGGCTGTTCGACCGGGGCCGGCTCGACCACCGGGGTCGCGGCCGGAGCAGCGGGCGCCGCAGTGCCGTTGCCCTTGGCCACGCGCACGCCCTTGGCCTTCATCCAGGCGCTGAACTCGTCGGCGGTCATGCGCTTGCCGCCCTGGCTCATGTCGAAGCGCCACGGCGTGTTGTCGAACTGGGTCTTAGGCTTGTAGGCGGCCGGATCGTTGGCCGAAGGCATGCCGGTCGAGGCCGGCGCGGCCTTGGCGACGTTGCAGCCGTCGAGGCGGATGCGCAGCAGCACCTGGTCGACCGACAGCGCTTCGTCGAGCGCCTGCGAGAGCACGCCGGTCGGCGCGCCGAGCTGATGCGAGGGCGCGACCAGTTCCGGCGAGATCGGCGCGATCAGGGTCGGCTGCACCGGCTGCACGCGGGCGGCGGTCAGCGCCGCGCAGTTGCTGGCGCCTTGCGCCTGCGCCGCTCCAGCGATGAGGAACAAGGTCAATCCGGCGATGGCGTGGCGCATGACTCTCTCCAAATTCTGCCCGGGCGCGAATGCCCGGACGGCGTGCAAAGACTATGCGCCAGTGTAGGCGCGGGTAGCGGATCGAACAACCAGCGCGGATGCGGTCCACGGCGGCCCGTCGTGCGATCGGCGCGATGCTCCTCGAGCTCTCCGTAGAGCGGCGCCCGCCGTTTACCTCGGCGCCGGCGAGGCCTCGCCGCGGTCTGGCCTGCTCGCGATGTCCGGCCTCCAAAGCCCCAAAAAAACGAAGCCCGGCGCAAGGCCGGGCTTCGGATGTTGCAGTGCGGGTTCCGAAGAACCCGCAGGTGTCGCTTAGTTCTGCACGTTCAGCTCGGTGCGGCGGTTCTTCGCACGGCCTTCCGGATTGTCCGAACCGTCTTCGTTGGTGTTCGGAGCGATCGGACGGCTCTCGCCGTAGCCCACCGGACCCACCAGACGGCCAGCGTCCACGCCATTGCTGGTCAGGTAGTCGTACGCAGCCTTCGCGCGACGCTCCGACAGCTTCTGGTTGTACGCATCGGTGCCCTTCGAGTCGGTGTGACCGGCGACCTCGACCTTCAGGTCGGGGTAACGCTTCAGGATCTCAGCGGCTTCGTTCAGGATCGCCACCGCGTCAGGACGCAGCGTGGCCTTGTCGAAGTCGAAGTTGACGCCCTTCAGGTCGATCGTCACCGGCACCGGGCAGCCGTCCGGACCGATGGTCTGGCCAGCCTGCGAACCCGGGCACTTGTCGTCGCAGTTGTTCACGCCGTCGCCGTCGTCGTCCTTGTCGGCGCAGCCCGGCTCGACCACCGGAGCCGGACCGACCGGAGCGACGGGTTCCGGACCCAGCGGCACCACGATGCCGACCGAAGCCAACACGTCGCCGAACCAGTCTTCCGACGGAGCGTTGACGCTGCTGTCGTCGAAGTCGGCGCGGTACGCCAGCTCGGTGCGGATGCCGACGCGGCCCAGGTCGCCCTGGATACCGACGCCGACCTTGGCGGCGAAGTTGCCGTCCTTGCGGTCAGCCGGCGACAGCGGCGACGGGATGAAGTATTCCTCTTCCGAGCGCTGGTAGCCCAGGCCCATCAGCAGGTAGGGGTTCCAGTTGCGGCCGTCGGTGACGAAGTGGCGGCGCAGGTCCAGCGAGATGCCGTACTGGCTCCAGTTAGCGTCCTGGTTGGCGTCGAACTTCGGGTTCTGGTAGTTCAGCTCACCGTCGAGCGACCAGTTCTTGCTCAGGAACTTGCCCAGGCCGATCGCGCCGAACGGAGCGTTGCGGGTACCGCGATCGTTGTCCTGGATGTTCATGCCGGCGGCGCCGGTCAGGTACCAACGGTCGTCGAAATCTTGTGCGCTGGCCGCTTGCGAAAAGGCCAAGCCCGCCAGTAGTGCGGTGCTCAACATACGGATCTTCATATCTAACTCCTTCAGATCGATCGGAACGGGGGGTGATCGGACTGTTTGATCGGGACAGTCTTATGCGGCGCTGACTCCTGTGACAGAGACACGCTCAGCACTGGCTAGGCCGGCGCCGCGGTCACTGGCGGGGGCGATCATACACTGTCAACGCGTTTGTTAATACCACTTAACGTAGTTCAGCCCTGTGAAACCAGATTCGTTAATTAACGTTTTCGGCCGCGGGTTTCCCGCCTGCGAGCGAATGCCCCGACGAACGGTCGGTATTTAGAAACGAATTGGGCCGTCGGTCGGATTTTCAGCACGGGCATCGGAGGCGATTGGCCGTCGAATAAAAACGAAGCCCGGCGCAAGGCCGGGCTTCGGATGTTGCAGTGCGGGTTCCGAAGAACCCGCAGGTGTCGCTTAGTTCTGCACGTTCAGCTCGGTGCGGCGGTTCTTCGCACGGCCTTCCGGATTGTCCGAACCGTCTTCGTTGGTGTTCGGAGCGATCGGACGGCTCTCGCCGTAGCCCACCGGACCCACCAGACGGCCAGCGTCCACGCCATTGCTGGTCAGGTAGTCGTACGCAGCCTTCGCGCGACGCTCCGACAGCTTCTGGTTGTACGCATCGGTGCCCTTCGAGTCGGTGTGACCGGCGACCTCGACCTTCAGGTCGGGGTAACGCTTCAGGATCTCAGCGGCTTCGTTCAGGATCGCCACCGCGTCAGGACGCAGCGTGGCCTTGTCGAAGTCGAAGTTGACGCCCTTCAGGTCGATCGTCACCGGCACCGGGCAGCCGTCCGGACCGATGGTCTGGCCAGCCTGCGAACCCGGGCACTTGTCGTCGCAGTTGTTCACGCCGTCGCCGTCGTCGTCCTTGTCGGCGCAGCCCGGCTCGACCACCGGAGCCGGACCGACCGGAGCGACGGGTTCCGGACCCAGCGGCACCACGATGCCGACCGAAGCCAACACGTCGCCGAACCAGTCTTCCGACGGAGCGTTGACGCTGCTGTCGTCGAAGTCGGCGCGGTACGCCAGCTCGGTGCGGATGCCGACGCGGCCCAGGTCGCCCTGGATACCGACGCCGACCTTGGCGGCGAAGTTGCCGTCCTTGCGGTCAGCCGGCGACAGCGGCGACGGGATGAAGTATTCCTCTTCCGAGCGCTGGTAGCCCAGGCCCATCAGCAGGTAGGGGTTCCAGTTGCGGCCGTCGGTGACGAAGTGGCGGCGCAGGTCCAGCGAGATGCCGTACTGGCTCCAGTTAGCGTCCTGGTTGGCGTCGAACTTCGGGTTCTGGTAGTTCAGCTCACCGTCGAGCGACCAGTTCTTGTTGAGGAACTTGCCGAGGCCGATCGCGCCGAACGGAGCGTTGCGGGTGCCGCGATCGTTGTCCTGGATGTTCATGCCGGCAGCGCCGGTCAGGTACCAACGATCGTCGAAGTCCTGCGCGCTGGCGACCTGGGCAAGGCTCAGGCCACCCAGCAGGGCGGCGCAGAGGAGTTTCTTATTCATCTTGTAGCTCCTTGGTTCAAAAAATGGAAACCGCGTCTGCGAGGTTTCTACCGTTCAGGACGGCCGCCTGATGACGCCATCCCGCGCAGAGTAGGTTTGCCAACGTGAAAGCGGTGTTAACAACCGTCTAACATTCGACCAAGTTCCATGAATTATGGAACCGGGTCGCGATCCATTCAGTTTCGGCGTGCCGAATCCGAACGCCGGTTGTGCACATCCGGGGTGGTGATTACGGCCGGGTCGATCAGCGGGCCGATCAGCGGGCCGCCTGGGCGAACAACGCCATGAACTCGGTGATCGGCAACGCTTCCAGCTCGGCCGGGTTGTTGGCCAGGGCCAGCAGGCGATCGGCCTGGGCCGCCGGCAGCTTGGCGCGGACGGCGGCCTCGAACTTGGCCATCAGCACCGGGATGCCTTCGGCGCGGCGCTTGCGGTGGCCGATCGGGTAGTCGATCGAGACCTTGTCGGTCGAAGTGCCGTCCTTGAAGAACACCTGGACCGAGTTGCCGATGTAGCGCTTGTCGGGGTCGAAGTAGTCCTTGGTGAACTGTTCGTTCTCCTTGACCGTCATCTTGTCGCGCAGGGCGTCGATGCGCGGGTCGGCGGCGATCGCATCGACGTAATCGTCGGCGGTCAGGCGGCCGAAGATCAGCGGCACGGCGACCATGTACTGCAGGCAGTGGTCGCGGTCGGCGTAGTTGGCCAGCGGGCCGGTCTTGTCGATGATGCGCACGCCGGCTTCCTGGGTCTCCAGCTCGATGCGCTCGATCTGGTCCAGCTTGTCCTTGACCTGCTCGTGCAGCTTCATCGCGCACTCGACCGCGGTCTGGGCATGGAACTCGGCCGGGAAGCTGATCTTGAACAGCACGTTCTCCATCACGTAGCTGCCGAACGGACGCTCGAACTCGAACTGCTTGCCCTTGAAGGCGATGTCGTAGAAGCCCCAGGTCTTGACCGACAGCGCGCTCGGGTAGCCGACCACGCCCTTGACCGCGTTGAGGGCGTGGGTCACGGCGCGGCGGCAGGCGTCGCCGGCGGCCCAGCTCTTGCGCGGGCCGGTGTTCGGAGCGTGGCGGTAGGTGCGCAGCACGCCGTTGTCGATCCACGAGTGCGAGACCGCGGTGACGATCGCGTCCTTGTCGCCGCCGAGCATCTGGGTGGCGACCGCGGTCGAAGCCAGGCGCACCAGGATCACGTGGTCCAGGCCGACGCGGTTGAACGAATTCTTGAGCGCGTAGCCGCCCTGGATCTCGTGGGCCTTGATCGCATGGCCGAGCACGTCGCGCACGGTCATGGCCTGGCCGCCTTCGGCCTCGGCCTTGCGGCCCAGATAGTCGGCGACGCCGAGGATGGCGCCGAGGTTGTCGGACGGATGGCCCCATTCGGCGGCGAGCCAAGTGTCGTTGAAGTCGAGCCAGCGGATCTGCACGCCGATGTTGTAGGCAGCCTGGACCGGGTCGAGCTCATGACCGGTATAGGGGACGCGCGCGCCGCCCTTCATTTCCGCGCCCGGCACCAGCGGGCCGAGGTGCTTGAGGCATTCCTTGTGGTCCATCGCCAGCGCCGCGCAGGCCAGCGAATCCAGCAGCATGTAGCGGGCGGTGTCGTAAGCCTCTTTCGAATCGATCTTGTAATCGGCGACGTAGTCGGCGATGTCCACCATCGGCTTGTCGGGGTCGGGACGGACGGTCGAACGGATATCGAAGTGGCTCATGTGCAAGGGGCCTGCGGGTGAGTGAGCCGGCTATTTTGCCAGACCCGGACGACGCGGCGGGGTCGGCCGTCCGCTGGCCCCGCGCGCGGTTCTATGGCGGGGGCGCTTACGCGGCGAAGCTCACTCAACAATGCGGCTTGATTAGCGGCATTGCGCACAGCGGCAGAACGATCCAGCACGTCGGGTCAACTTGGAAAACCCCGCGACCGGGATCACCCTTGGCTCATGGACATTCCGACCCGCCTGCCGACGCTGTTTCTCTCCCACGGTTCTCCGATGCTGGCGGTCGAGGACACGCCCGCCGGGCGTTTTCTCGACGATCTCGGCCAGCAGTTGCCGTGGCCGCGCGCGATCGTGATCGCCTCGGCGCACTTCATGACCGACCGGCCGATGGTCGGCGGCCACGACCGCCCGCATACCGTGCACGACTTCGGCGGCTTCCCCGAAGCGCTGTACCGGATCGACTACCCCGCCGCCGGCTCGCCCGACCTGGCCGAAGAGGTGGTCGACCGCTTGGTCGACTCCGGCCTGCCGGCCAAGTTGCGCGACCACCACGGCCTCGACCACGGCGTATGGGTGCCGTTGCGGCGCATGTACCCGCAGGCCGACATCCCGGTGGTGCCGTTGTCGGTGATGCCGCACGGCACCGCCGCCGAGCACTACGCGGTCGGCCGCGCCCTGTCCCGACTGCGCGACGAAGGCGTGCTGGTGATCGGCTCGGGCGGCTTCGTGCACAACCTCGGCGATCTCGACTGGCGCCATCGCGACGCGCCGATGCCGCCGTGGGCGGCCGAGTTCAGCGCCTGGATGCACGGCAAACTTGCCGCCGGCGACCATACCGCCCTGCTCGAATGGCAAGACCGGGCCCCGCACGCGCGCCACGCCCACCCGACCGTCGAACACCTGATGCCGCTGTTCGTGGCGATGGGCGCCGCCGGCGACGAACCGAGGACGCGCACGATCCATCGTTCGCACGAGATGGGGTCGCTGGCGTTGGATGCGTTCGCGTTCGATTGAAGATCGGCTGACGGTTTGGCTGGGCGCGTGCGGTTGCGTGGTCGCTGCTTGCGACCGTAGAAAATTCCTGTGGGGCGCCGTTCCTACCCTGGCAGGCTGCCGTCAGCGTCGGCGCAAGATTGAGGCGTCGCGGTCGCGGCTCGCGCCGCTCCTACCCAGGAGCAGCGACGGCCGTTGCCGTTGCCGAGATTTTTATTTGCTTTGCTGCTTCACCGCTTTGCCGGTCAAATGAAGACCCGGAGGGCGGCCCGCAGGGATGCGGGCCGTGCGCAAGCAAGCCATGGATGGCCTGTCTGGAGCATCCCTGCGTCGGCATCGATCGTGCAGGCTTGTGCCCTTGCAGGAAGAAGCACTTTTCCTTGGTGACTTTCTTTTGTTGCTTTCGACGAGAAAGTTACCCGCACCCTTTAGGGGGCGGAAGCTTCAGATCTTGATGTTGCTTCTCCGCCCTGCGGTAAGGAAGCGTCGCAACCGGAGACGGCGCGGTCGCGACTTGCGTCGCTCCTACCCTGACGGGCTACCGCGGGCATCGGCGCGAGATCGAGGCGTCGCGGTCGCGGCTTACGCCGCTCCTACAGGGATCGCTACGCAGCATTGCGTGCAGGGCCGGGCCTTTGTAGGAGCGACGTAAGTCGCGACCGCGGAACACGCAGAGGTGACGAGGCCGGCGTCATCCGTCGAAGCGGTGCGCTTTCGCCAGGGTAGGAGCGGCGCAAGCCGCGACATCGTTGCGGCGGTCTTGCGGCGTACCTCTCATCGGGGATCAAGATCAAAGATCAGGATCAAGATCAAACCCAAAGCTTCCGCCACTAAAGCGGCGGGTTACTTTTTTTTGTCTAAAGCAACAAAAGAAAGGTAACCAAAGAAGTTGCTTTTCTTTGAATCACCAGCCCGCACGATCGATGCCGACGCCGGGATTTTTCATACGGACATCCCTGTCCCGATGACAAACGGCCCGCATCCCTGCGGGCCGCCCTCCGTGTCTGCTATGGCCTTCGCTAGTGCTCGGCGACGCAAAGCAACAGCCAAGGCCCAAGCCTAAATCGGCGCAGGAAGTCCAGGCGCGGCGCCGCCATCTCTGTAGGAGCGGCGCAAGCCGCGACCACGCATTGCAGGTTCGCGACGAGATCGGTGAAGGCTCAGGCCTTTACCGCAATAGAAAAACGAACTTGAGAAGGGGTCCAGCAGCCATCGATGCACCGCGGCGACGAATCCGTCGATCAATCCCCCCTCACCCACCCCGCTCCCACGGCGGCACTTCGCCGAACAATTCGGCGAGAAAATCCACGAAAACGCGTACTCGCGTCGGTACGAAACGCCGTTGCGGCATCACGGCGCTGATCGCGGTGTCGGGCAAGGCGTAATCGGGCAATACCCGCACCAGGCGGCCGCTGCGCAGGTCTTCGTGCACGTGCCAGGCGGAGAAGTGGGCGATGCCCAGGCCGGCGATCGCGGCATCGCGCAGGACTTCGCCGAAGTTGCTTTCGAGATGGCCATTGACGCGCACGCTGGAGGCATGGCCGTCGCGATCGAGCAGGCTCCAGTACTCCATGCGCCCCTGTGCGCCGACCAGCAGCAGGCATTCGTGGTCGGCCAGGTCCTGCGGCGTGCGCGGAGCGACGCGGCGGCGCAGATAGTCCGGCGAACAAGCCAGCACCCGGCGGTTGTCGGCGAGCTTGCGCGCGACCAGGCTGGAGTCGTCGAGCGGGCCGATCCGGATCGCCAGATCCATGCCGGAACCGATCAGGTCCAGGCGCTCGTCGTTGAGGTTGACGCTGAGCCGCACCGCCGGATAGCGGCGCTGGAACTCCGGCAGCAGCGGCGAGATGTACATGCGCCCGAACGAGGCCGAGGTGGTCACGCGCAGGATGCCGCTCGGCTCGCTGCCGGCCTGACGCAGGTCGGCGGTCAACGCTTCGAGCTCTTCGATCACCGCTCGGCCGCGTTCGGCCAGGGCGGCGCCCTCGGCGGTGGCGTGCAATTGCCGGGTGGTCCGGTGCAGCAGGCGCACGCCCAGGTCGCGTTCGAGCCGCTTCAGGCGTTGGCTGGCGACCGCGACCGACAGGTCGAGGCTGCGGGCGGCGGCGCTGATCGAGCCGAGGTCGAGCACGCGCAGGAACAGGCTGAGGTCGGCGACACGGTCCATGGCATTCTCAACGAATCGTTGATACTGATTCGCCATCCTGGCGGTTTTTCCACAAGATGCAAGGACCTAGGCTGCCGCATCGTTTCCGCGGACACGCCGTCATGCACGCTTCTTCCTCTGCCACGCCCGCCGCCCGCCGCGGCCTGCCGGTCGCGCTGTACGCGCTGACCGTCGGCGCCTTCGGCATCGGCACCACCGAATTCGTGATCATGGGCCTGCTGCTGCAGGTCGCCGCCGACCTGCAGGTCGGCCTCGCCGCGGCCGGGCTGCTGATCTCCGGCTATGCGCTCGGCGTGTTCGTCGGCGCGCCGGTGCTGACCATCGCCACCGGGCGCATGCCGCGCAAGGCAGTGCTGGTCGCGCTCATGGTGATCTTCACCATCGGCAACATCGTCTGCGCGATCGCGCCGAACTACACCGTGCTGATGATCGCGCGGGTGATCACCTCGCTCGCCCACGGCACCTTCTTCGGCGTCGGCGCGGTGGTCGCGACCGGCCTGGTGCCGGCCGACAAGAAGGCCTCGGCGATCTCGATCATGTTCACCGGCCTGACCGTCGCCACCCTGCTCGGCGTGCCGGCCGGCGCCTGGCTCGGCCTGCATCACGGCTGGCGTTCGACCTTCTGGGCGGTGGCCGTGATCGGCGTGATCGCCACCATCGTCATCGCGACCCTGGTGCCGAAGGACCGGAACCCGCCGGCCCCGGTCGCGCTGCGCAAGGAAGTCAAAGCGGTGGTGCATCCGCAGGTGCTGCTCGGCCTGGCGATGACGGTGCTCGGCTTCGCCGGCGTGTTCACCGTCTACACCTTCATCCAGCCGATCCTGACCCGCATCAGCGGCTTCGGCGAAGCGGCGGTGTCGCCGATCCTGTTGGTGTTCGGCGTCGGCATGATCCTCGGCAACATTCTCGGCGGACGCCTGGCCGACAAGCGTCTCGCCCCGGCCCTGATCTCGACCCTGATCGCGCTGGCGGTGGTGCTCGGGCTGATGACCTTCGCCTTGCACAGCCAGATCGCCGCGATCGCCTTCGTCGGCCTGCTTGGCGTGGCCGCGTTCGCGACGGTGTCGCCGCTGCAGCTATGGGTGCTGCAGAAGACCGACCCGGCCGGGCAGAACCTGGCGTCCAGCCTCAACATCGGCGCGTTCAACCTGGGCAATGCGCTCGGCGCCTGGCTCGGCGGCGCGGTGATCGAATACGGCCCCGGCCTCGGCGCGGTGACCTGGGTTGCGGCACTGGTGACGCTGTCGGGGCTGGCGCTGGCGGTGTGGGCGGCGCGCCTGGATGCGCCCGGGAAGGCGGCCGCGCCCCAGGAAAGCGACGAAGCCGTGGCTGCCTGCGCGGCGGGTTGAGTGTTCCCGTCGTGCGAGCTGGAATCATACGCATGCGTGCTGTTGCGGTGGCCGGTCCTCCCCGAGCAGGCGGGGATGACGGTGAAACGAGCAGGAATCCCGACTCCTCACTCCACCGCAAGAAACCCCGGCAACTGGGTCAGCCGCTCGCCGAGGAATTGCAGGAACACCCGCGTGCGCAACGGTTGATAACGCCGCGACGGGTACAGCAACCAGGCCTCGTGCGCCGACGCCTTCCACTGCGGCAACACCCAGGCCAGCTCGCCCGTATCGATCAAGTCCTGCACCAGCCACGCCGGGGCCAGGCCCAGGCCGGCGCCCATCAGGAAACTTTCGCGGATGCCCAGCGAGTTGTTGATGCGGTAGCGGCCGTGGGCGGTGAGCTTGACCGTCTCGCCATCGGGACCGTGCAGTTCGTAGTGCTCGCTGGCCCAGGCGAAGCGCAGGTAGTTATGCGCCGGTACATCCTGCGGCCGCTCGATCGCGGCGTGGCTGCGAAGGTAACCGTGCGAGGCGACCAGGCCGCGCGGCGACAGCGCGATGCGGCGCGCGACCACGTTCGGCGGCAAGGTCCCGCCGAGGCGCAGGGCGACGTCCATGCCCTCTTCGACCAGATCGACGAAACGGTCGTTGAGGATCAACTCGATCTCGATCTGCGGGTACAGCGCAAGGAATTCCTGCACCAGGCGATTCATGCGCAACACGCCGACGCTGACCGGCGCGCTGACCCGCAACAGGCCGGCCGGGGTTTCGGTGGAGCCGCGCGCGTCGGCGACGGCCTCGCCGTATTCCTCCAGCACCCGCCGCGCGCGTTCGTAGAAACGCCGGCCTTGTTCGGTCGGCGCGAGGTGGGTGGTGCTCCGTTGCAGCAGGCGGACGCCCAGGTCCTGTTCGAGCGCGGCGACGATCTTGCTGACCGTCGGCTGGGTCGTGTGTTGCTCGCGCGCGACCGCCGACAGGCTGCCGAGTTCGACCGCGCGCACGAAGGTTTGCATCGAGCGGAGGGTGTCCATGGGGGGTCCGGTTCGTCCTCGAGAGTCATTCCAATACGGAATGAGCTATATGCGATTTTGCCTTCTACCAGCTTGATTCGGAAGAACCTAATTTGAACCCCGTCGAATCCGCGACGCTCTCCGAACCCAGGCCATGACGCTCTCCTTTCTGCGCAAACCCTTGACCGCCGCCGCGCTGGCCGTCGTGCTTATCGCCCCCGCCGCACACGCCGCCGACGGCGGCCGTTGGGTCGGCACCTGGTCGGCCAGTCCGCAGCCGACCTGGGCGCCGGGTTTCATCCTGCCCAACGGCGCCCCGACCGAGCTGCGCGAACAGACCCTGCGCCAAGTCGCCCGGGTCAGCGTCGGCGGCTCGCGGGTCCGCATCGAATTGTCGAACGCCTACGGCGACCGCCCCATCACCATCGGCGCGGCGCATATCGCCCGCAGCGCCGGCGGCGCCGGCATCGAGAGCGGCAGCGACCGCGCACTGAGCTTCGGGGGGCAAGCCTCGGTGACGATCCTGCCCGGCGCGCCGGCGCTCAGCGATCCGGTCGAACTCGAGGTCGCCGCGCTGGGCGAAGTCGCGGTGAGCCTGTACCTGCCACAGGCGACGCCGCTCGACAGCTTCCATTGGGAAGGCCGCCAGGACGCCTATCTCGTCGCGGGCAACCGCGTCGCCGACGCGAACCTGGCCCAGGGCCAAGTGCTGCAGACCCGCCCCTACCTCAGCGGGATCATCGTCGACGCGCCGCGCCCGACCCGCAGCGTGATCGCGCTCGGCGATTCGATCACCGACGGCGCCGGCTCGACTGCGAACCGCAACCAGCGTTGGCCCGACCTGCTCGCCGCGCGCCTGGCGCCGCGCGATGTCGCCGTGCTCAACGCCGGCATCTCCGGCGGCCAGTTGCTCAACGACGGCATGGGCGTCAGCGCCCTCGCGCGCTTCGAACGCGACGTGCTCGGCCGCAAAGCCGATGCCGCGATCGTCCTGCTCGGCATCAACGACATCGCCTGGCCCGGCAGCAGTTTCGAACCCCGGCGCGAAGCGATGAGCGCCGAGCGCCTGATCGCCGGCTACCGGCAACTGATCGCCCGCGCCCGCACCCAGTCGCTGCGCATCGTCGGCGCCACCCTGACCCCGTTCGAGGGCGCGCTCGAAGGCTCGCCGATCCACGGTTATTACCACCGCGACAAGGACCGCGTCCGCCAGGCGGTCAACGAATGGATCCGCAGCAGCGGCGAGTTCGATGCGGTGGTCGATTTCGATGCGGTCGTGCGCGACCCGCGACACCCGACGCGTTTCCTGCCGGCCTACGACTCCGGCGATCACCTGCACCCTGGCGACGCCGGCTACCGCGCGATGGCCGCGGCCGTCGACGAAGCCCTGCTGTTCGGTCGCTGATTCCACGTTTGCTCATATCACTTTCCTACGAGGGCATCACCATGGATTACCGCACGCTCGGCCGCTCCGGCTTCAAGGTTTCCGCACTCGGCTTCGGTGCCGGCACCTTCGGCGGCAAGGGCCCGCTGTTCAGCGCCTGGGGCAATACCGACATCGAACAGGCGCGCCGCCTGATCGACCTCAGCCTGGAGGCCGGGGTCAACTTTTTCGACACCGCCGATGTTTACTCCGACGGCGCATCCGAAACGATTCTCGGCGCGGCGATCAAGGGCCGCCGCGACGAGGTCGTGTTGTCGACCAAGCTGACCCTGCGCGCCGGCGACGGCCCGAACGAGGTCGGCGCCTCGCGCCACCATCTGCTGCGCGCCACCGACAAGGCGCTCAAGCGCCTCGACACCGATTACATCGATCTGCTGCAACTTCATCACTTCGATGCGATGACGCCGGTCGAGGAAGTGATGTCGACGCTCGACGACCTGGTCCGCGCCGGCAAGGTGCGCTACATCGGCGCGTCGAATTTTTCCGGCTGGCAGCTGATGAAATCGCAGGCCGCCGCGGACCGTTACGGCTATTCGCGCTTCGTCGCCAACCAGACCTACTACTCGCTGATCGGCCGCGACTACGAGTGGGAGCTGATGCCGCTCGGCCAGGACCAGGGCGTCGGCGCGGTGGTGTGGAGCCCGCTCGGCTGGGGCCGCCTGACCGGCAAGATCCGCCGCGGCCAGCCGCTGCCCGAAGGCAGCCGCCTGCACGACACCGCCGGCTTCGCCCCGCCGGTCGACCCCGAGCGCCTGTACCGGGTGATCGATGCGCTCGACGAGGTGGCCGCCGAGACCGGCAAGAGCGTGCCGCAGATCGCCCTGAACTGGCTGCTGCAACGGCCGACCGTATCGACCGTGCTGATCGGCGCGCGCAACGAGGAGCAATTGCGGCAGAACCTCGGCGCGATCGGCTGGAACCTCGACCCGGCGCAAATAGCGAAACTCGACGCAGCCAGCGCCGTCACGCCGCCCTACCCTTATTACCCGTACTGGAACGGACAGTTCGCCGAACGCAATCCGGCGCCGGTCTGATCCCCACCCGCCCTCATCCCCTCATTCCCTCGCCTCGTCCTGTCCTGGAGTCCTCATGAAAGCCGTCGCCCTGACCCGTTACCTGCCCATCGACGATCCGCAGTCGCTGCTCGACGTCGAACTGCCCGCACCGAGCGCGAGCGGACACGACCTGCTGGTGCGGGTCGAAGCCGTCTCGGTCAACCCGGTCGACACCAAGGTGCGCTCGCCGAAACCGCAGGTCGAGGCGCAGCCGCGCGTGCTCGGCTACGACGCCGCGGGCGTGGTCGAGGCCGTGGGCGACGCAGTCACGCGCTTCAAGGTCGGCGACCGCGTCTACTACGCAGGCGACATCACCCGCTCCGGCAGCAACAGCGAACTGCAGTTGGTCGACGAACGCATCGTCGGCGCTGCGCCGAAGTCGCTCAGCGCGGCCGAAGCCGCGGCGCTGCCGCTGACCGCGATCACCGCCTGGGAGCTGTTGTTCCAGCGCATGCCCTACGACAGCGAACAAGGCGGCCACGGCAAGACCTTGCTGATCATCGCCGGTGCCGGCGGCGTCGGATCGATCGCGATCCAGATCGCCAAGCGCGCCGGCTTCCGCGTCGTCGCCACCGCCTCGCGTGCGGAAACCGTCGAATGGTGCCGGCGCATGGGCGCCGACGAGGTGGTCGATCACCGCCAGCCGCTGGCGCCGCAGTTGCAGGCGCTCGGCATCGAACAGATCGATGCCGCGCTCAATCTCGCCGACACCGACCGCTACTGGGAGGTGCTCGGCGAACTGCTCGCCCCGCAAGGCCATGTGGGCCTGATCGTGGAACCGAGCGGCGCGGTGAAGATCGGCGACCCCTACAAGGCCAAGTGCATCGGCATCCACTGGGAAATGATGTTCGCGCGCCCGCGCTTCGGCACCGCCGACATGATCGAACAAGGCCGCCTGCTCGACCGCGTCGCCGAACTGATCGACGCCGGCGAGCTCAAGGGCACGCACACCGAAACCCTCGGCAAGATCGACGCGCAGACCTTGCGCGAAGCGCATCGCCGCCTGGAATCGGGGACGACCATCGGGAAACTGGTGTTGGCGGGATGGTGAGATGTTGGGAGTCGGCACGACTCTGAAGTCACCGGGACGCGGCTAGGTCGCATGGCGCCTCGGCGTTTCGCGGGGACGACTGCCGGAAGTGGCGCCGCCCCCTCCTGCCGCCGTTCCCGCGAAGGTGGATCCGCTTTATTTCGGCGAAGCCGAATACCCAGGGTTCGCCGTGGCAGACCTCTGAAGACTCTTGACTGCGAATTCTCCTGTCTACGAAAACTCAGGGGGCCGGCATGCCGGCCCCCTTCTCGCTCCTGTTTGCTCTTTCCTCTTCCGCATCGGTCTCAAGCCGCCTGCGGCGCCGAGCGCGCCTCCTCGTAGCGGTCGAACACCATCGAGGCCGAGGCCCGGCCCTGGGTCAACGAACGCAGGGTCGTCGTATAGCCCGACAACTGCGCCAGCGGCGCGCGTGCGGTGACATCGGTCCGGCTGCCCTTGTCCTCGATCGCCAACACCCGGCCGGCACGCCGTTGCAGGTCGCCGACCACGTCGCCGACGTTGCCCGCGGGCGTGTCGACGACCAGCGCCATCACCGGTTCGAGCAAGGTCGTGCCGGCCGAGGCCAACGCGGTCTTCAGCGCATCCGCAGCGGCGCGCTGGAACGCCAGTTCCGACGAATCCACCGCATGCGTCTCGCCGTCGACGAGGCTCACGCTGAGGCCGACCACCGGGTAACCGCGCGGGCCTTCCGCCAGCGCCGCACGCAGGCCCTTCTCGGTCGCGGCGACGAAGTTTCTCGGCACCACGCCGCCGCTGGTGCGGTCGACGAACTCGAACTGGCCGTCGCTGCGCGGCGCCACATCGATCACCACGCGCGCGAACTGGCCGGAACCGCCGTTCTGCTTGGACAGCTTGCCCTCGACGCCCGTCACCGGCCTGCTCGGCGTTTCCTGATAGGCCACGCGCGGCGAACCGGTGCGCACCTCGACGTTCCACTCCTGCCGCAGGCGTTCGACCATGACGTCGAGATGCAACTCGCCCATGCCCCACACCAGCGTCTCGCCGGTCTCGGCATCCGTGCCGACACGGAACGACGGGTCCTCCTGAGCCAGGCTCGCCAGGCCCTGGCCGAGACGGATCAGATCGCTGGCCTTGCCAGGCGTCAGACGCCAGGACAACACCGCCGGCTGGGCCTGGATCGTGTCCAGCACCAGCTTGCGCTCGATACCGCTGAGGCTCTCGCCGCTGACCGCGTCCTTCCAGCCCGCCACCGCGACGATCTCGCCGGCATAGGCCACCTCGACGTCCTGGCCGCGGTTGGCCTGCACGACCTGCAAGCGGCCGACGCGTTGCTCACGCCCGCGACCCGAAGCCCATACCGTGTCGCCGACCCGCAGGGTGCCGGAGTACAGCCGGATGAACGACAGCGCGCCGTGCTCCTGATGCACGATCTTGAACAACAGACCGCTCAAGAGCCCGCCCGCGTCGGCAGCGAGCGTCACTTCGCCGGCATCGCTTTCGGCCCGGACCGCGGGGCGATCCAGAGGCGACGGCAGGTAATCGACGATCGCGTCCAACAGCGTTTCCACGCCCTTGTTCTTGAACGCCGAACCGGCCAGCACCGGCGTGCCCGCGCCTTTCAAGGTGGCCCGGCGCAGCGCCGCCTTGAGCAAGGCGGCGTCGACGACGCGCGCATCGAGGAAGGCCTCGGCGAGCTCGTCGTCGTGGTCGGCGACCTGTTCGATCAGGCGGCTGCGCAGCGGCGTGTACTCGTCGGCCTCTTCGTCGCTCCAAGCGCGCCGCAGGCTCGTGCCGGCGTCGTCCCACAGCACCACGCTGCGATCGACCAGATCGACCCAGCCGCGCAACTCGCTTTCCGCGCCGAGCGGCCAACCGATCGGCCACGGCGTCGCATCGAGCTTGTCGCGCATCTGCGCGAGCACGAGATCGAACGAGGCGCCGACGCGGTCCATCTTGTTGACGAACGCGATCAGCGGCACGCCATGGCGGCGCGCCTGGCGCCACACGGTTTCCGACTGCGGCTGCACGCCGTCGACCGCGCTGAACACGGCGACCGCGCCGTCGAGCACGCGCAGGGAGCGTTCCACTTCGATCGCGAAATCGATATGGCCCGGGGTGTCGATGATGGTCAACCGGTGTTCGGCCCCATCTTGCGGCGTCCAGAACGTCTGCACCGCGGCCGCGCCGATGGTGATGCCGCGGCGTTGTTCGATCTCGGTGTAATCGGTGGTCGCCGCGCCGTCGTGGACTTCGCCGACGCGATGGATGGCGCCGGTTTTCCACAGCAGGCGTTCGGTCAGCGTGGTTTTGCCCGCATCGACGTGGGCGATGATGCCGAGATTGCGCCAGCGGGACGGGATGGAAACCTTACGGAGCGTGGTGTTCATGAGATGAATGCCTGGTTGCCAACAGAGGAGGCCGCGCGTCCCTGTTGGCGATGGGACGCGCGGCTAGGTTTGGGTGTCGGCCGTGGAATTCATGGCACGTTCTCCTTGGTTTTCCGGGCATTGCAGTGAAGGGAATCCGACCCGGGAACCTGTTCGGTCCGGGCCGGCGATAAACCGCGGGCAATAAAAAAGCACCCTTGCGGGTGCTCTGTTCTGGTGTGGCTTCGACCGGTCGATTACATCGACCCGGGACCGAAGATCACAGGAGGCAGGCGCACCCGGCCCGCGCTCTCGCGCTGGGCTTGCAGCGATATCAGTAGCGGGAACGACTTCATGGGTGCGGTGCGACTGCGGTTTTGGGTGTGCATAGAGTAAGGCCGGAGAGGCAGGAGTCAATTGGTCCAGGCTCCGGATCGGTGGGATTTATCGTTCCACCTGATGCACGAAGGCGCAGCACGTCGGCGGTCGGCGCGTAGTCGTGGGCGCGAGCGATTCCGGCACGCGGGCCGTCGCCCCTTTGCAGAGGGGCGAACGTCGGCGCGAACTTCGCGGCGCGAGGGCGGCGGCTTTGGATTCTCGCGTGGAAGAGCAAAAGCGGGCCCCTGCCTCTTTCAGAGAGGGGAACAGCAGCAGAGGCAGCGAGCCGATGAACTGCTCCACTTTGCCCAGTGGGAACGGCAGAAGCCACGGGAATGTCGGGCAACAAAAACGAGGCGGCAGTGCCGCCTCGCGATTACGCCGCCTTGTCTTCGAGTTTACGCTTGAGCACGGCCACGGCTTCGGCCCAGGGGCTGCCGCCGCGGCGCTTGCTGGTCGCCAACACCAGGTCCGAGGGTTCGAACACGTTGAGGTTATGAGTGATCGGCGTGGTCAGGATGTACTGCGCATCGGTGGCGCGCAGGAAGCGGCCGACCTTCTCGATGTTGAACACGTCCAGGTGGGCGAAGGGTTCGTCGATGAAGACGAAGCCGCCCGGCTGGTCTTCATCGCGCAACAAAGCCACCAGCAGCAACAGGGACTTCATCACCTGCTGTCCGCCCGAGGCTTCGCCGTCGTCGAGGCCGATCCAGCCCTTGCGGTCGAAGTCGAAACGCACCGACAGGCCGGCCTGGGCCAGGGCGACGTCGTCGTTGGCCAGTTCGGGCATGTCGGCGTCGACGCCGATGCCGGCGAGTTCGCCGAGCGCGGCGAGGTTCTTCTTGTAGCGGCGCACGGTGGCGCGCAAGACGTTGATGTAGGCGCCACGTGCTTCCTGGGTCAGGCGCTTGGCGCGCTCCAGGTGCGATTCGCGACGGCCGATGGAGTTCTCCAGTTCGCCGTGGTCGGCCGCGATCTTGTCGCGCAGCGGGATGCAGGATTCGTCGTCGACGAAACCGCCGCGGGCCAGGCGGTCGTCCATGCGTTCGATCTCGCGACGCACCGCCGAAGCGCTTTCGTACTCTTCGCGGGCGGCGGCGAGCGCGGCGGCGCTGCGCCAGGCCTGCGGCATCATCGCGCGCTTGCGGCGATAGTCGAGGATGCGCTGGATCAGGCTCTGGCGCTCGCCGTTGATCTGCTGGGCGCGTTCGCGCAGTTCGCGGGCGAGCGCGTCGATCTGGCCCTGGCGCTTGGCCGCGGCGATGCCTTCGGCCTTGTCCTGTTCGGCGGCCTCGTCGATCCTGGCGCGCGCCAGCGCCAGCGCCGCGGCGGCTTCGGCGGCGGCTTCGGCCAGGCCGGGCAGCCGTGCCTGGGCATCGGCGAATTCGGCCGCGCGAGTGACCAGTTCCTGCGCCGCATCGAGTCCCATCAGGCGCGATTGCTCGGCGTCGACGCGCTGGCTCAGTTCCTGCAGCTCCGCTTCGCGCGACTGGCTGCGCTGGGCGATCGTCGCGAGTTCGGCGCGCAGCTCGGCCAGGTGCGACTGGCGCGCGCCGGTACCGAAGTGGTGCTGGGTGCCGCCGATATGGCGGCCGCCGCGGCTTTCGCGCAGATAGCCCTTCTGGGTGATCCAGTCCTGCCCGGCCGGCAGGCGCGAGCCGTGCTCGATGTCGGTGACCCGGCGGATGCGGTCGAGCTGGCGCGGCAACCACGCCGGTGGGTCGGCCGAGAAGCGCACCACTTCGAGCAGGGTGCCAGCGCCGGCTTTCGGCACCGGCGCGCGTTCGGCGACGATGAAGTGGCGGTACTGCTGGCTCTCGCCGAGCTTCCAGGCGGCGCGCGCGTCCTTGGGATTCTCCAGCACGAGCAGGTGCCGGTACGGCGCGAGCACCGCTTCGACCGCGACCGACCATTGCGGGTCGGTGATCTCGACCAGTTCGGTCAGGACGTGGTGCTTGATGCCGGCTTGGTCGAGCCCGGCCCGGAAATCGCGCTCGAACGGCTCGACGATGCGGCCGCCGCCGCTGAGGGCGGCGATCTGCGCGGAAATCTCGCCGCTGCGCTTGCGGTCGCGTTCGACTTCGAGCTTGAGCTCGGCCTGGCGGCGACGGCCGTTCTCGACGCTGGCGCTGAGCGCTTCGACGTCGATGGCGCCGCGCTGCGCCTGCAGCTTGGCCAGCTCGTCGCGGCGCTTGACCAGCATCTCGGCGTCGCGCGCGGCGTCGCGCGCCTGGGTGAAGGCCTGTTCGCTGGCGGTCACCTGCCGGCGCGCTTCGCGCATGGCCTCCTGCAACACGTCGCGGCCGGTCGCGGCGATGGCGTCCTGCGCGCGCATCTCTTCAAGCACCCGCTCGCGTTCGCGCAAAGCGCGACGCAGGCCGGTCAGGCGCGGCTTGGCGCCGTCGATCACCGCGCGCTGGTCGGCCAGCTCGACCTTGGGCGCGATCTCGCTTTCCAGGCGCTGGCGCTGATTGCGCAGCGCATTGCCTTCTTCGAACGAACGCACGTCGGCCTTGGCCGACTCCAGGCGCAGATGCAGACCGGCCAGGTCCTGGCCGAGTTGCTGCAACTCCTTCTCGACGTCGAACTGCTCGGTGCGGGCGCGCTGGTAGTCGTCGAGCACGGCCTTGTCTTCGAACACGTCGAAGATCAGCTGCAGCAGGTCGCGCGGAGAATATTGGCAGAGCTTGTCGGTCGCGCCCTGTTCCAGGGTCAGCACGCGGCAGATCGCGCGGGTCAGGCCGGCACCGGCCAGGCGCACGCGATAGTCGCGCACGCCGAGCCATTCGCCGCCCTGCTCCAGAGTCTCCACCGGGGTGTCGCCGGCCACGATCTGGTAGTCGCGGCTCCAGTCGCCGCCGCGCTTGCGGATGCGGCAGGCCAGGGTGACCACGTCGTCCTTGATCGGGAAGAACGGCCGGCCGCCGCGCCGGTCGGGGCGGTTGCTGACCACCGCGCGCAACCAGGCATAGGGTTTGCCGTTGTGGCGCAGATAGGTCTTGTAGTCGCGCGCGGTGTCGCGATCCTCGATCGCCAGCAGGGTGCGCAGCGCATCGAGCAAGGTGGTCTTGCCCGAACCGTTCGGGCCGACCACGGTAACGATCGAAGCGTCCAGCGGCAGTTGGAAGCGCTGCCAATAATCCCAGTGCACGAGTTCCAGCGAGCGGAATTCAAACATCGGCCGCGGCCTCCTCGTCGTGCTTCGGTCGGGTCGACCCGGTTACTTCGTCTTCGTTGCCGGGGTCGGCCGCGTCGTCGTTTGCGTCGTCGCTTGCGGCCGGCTCGGCGTCCGCAGCGACCGTTTCGATTTCGAGATCCACTTCGGCGTCGGCGTCGACACCGTGGTCATCGATCTGCGACGCCGGCTCGGCGCCGCCCTCGTTCGAAGCCGTGGAGTCGTATTCGGCGTTCGCCTCGGCATAAGTGTCGAGGTCGGAATAGATGCCGGCTTCGATGTCGGCCAGCAACGCCGCATCGGCCTCGGCTTCGGCCGCGCTCTCGCCTTCGGGCTCCGCCGGGTCGCCGCGGTAGTGGCGCGCCTCGGCGACGACGAAGGACAGCGCGCCGTTCATGACGCGGCCGGCGATGCGTTCGTAATCCAGGGCCAGGTCCAGCAACGGTCCCTCGTGGATCCGCTCCTTGCGGCGGACGATGAAGCCCTGCCGCGCCAGCGAACCCAGGTTGAACTGGATCCGGGTCTTGCCCCCGAGCTTCTCGCCGAAATCGGCGAGCAAGGTGCGCTCGTTGATCGGTTCGACCACTTCGGCGCCCACCGGGATCGGCTTGAGCTCGGCGAACATCTGCTCCTGGTCCTGGTCGCGGTCGGCCTGCTGGCGCGCGATCTGGCGCTGGCGCTTGGGCAGCACCAACAGCGCCCACAGCACCACCAACAGCGCGATCGCGTCGCGGTCGAGTTGCAGGTTGGTCGAGGACCAGGCCTTGGCGCTGCCGAACACCGCCGATTCCTGCGGGCGGGCGATGCCGACCGCGATGTTGGCGGCGTAGGGGTGTTCGAGCAGGCGCAGGCCCGACGCGGCGAGGCGGCGGTCGAGGTCGTTGCGCTGTTCGGCGTCGGTCAGCAGTTCGCGGACCGCGACGTCATCGCGCGGCAGCCAACGCTCGGCGATCAGCCGCGCGATCAGAGAGGCGATAGGATCGTTCATCGGGTGTCTGCGGTGTCCTTGGTCGCTTTGGCGCGTTTGCCCGCAGGCGCGGCGCCGCGCCCGGAGGCGGTCTTCTTGGGTTTGGACGCGGCCTGGCTTGCGTGCGTGGACGCTTCGCCGCCGTCGGGGGTTTCGTGTTTCGTCGTGCGCTTGCGCGGCGCGCGCGCAGCCAGGCGCATTTCCTCGGTGATCGCTTCGAGCCGGCCGCGGCTCATGTAGGCCACGCCGGCGCGGTCGACGGGCTCGAACTCGGGTTCGACCCGCCACGCCAGCGGCAGCCGCGCCATCGAAGCGCTGACGCCGTTGCGGTTCTCGGCGCCGGGGTCGCCGATCAGGCCGAGCAAGGACAGGCGATAGGCGCTGAGCGAGAAGCTGTCCTGCGGCACCACGTCGATCAGCGCGGCGGCATCGCCGCTCAGCGCGGTCAACTCGTCCAGCCAGCGTTCGGCGAACTGGAAGTCGGTGGCCGCGGCCGGGGAGGCGTCGGTATCGGGCGCGGCCTGCGCCGGCGGCAGGGACTGGTCTTCGCGCGCTTCGCGTTCGCGTTCGACCAGTTCGTACTCGGCCACGTCGAGCGCGATCGGCGCCAGCATGAAGGCCGGGATCGCCGAACGCGCGAGCACGTCGTCGGCATGCGCGGCGAGCGCCTCGATGTCGAGCCCGCGCAAATAGCGGTTGACGTCCGAAGACGACAGGCCGCTCGCGCCGAGGTGCACGCGATGGCGGTCGAGCTGGCTCAGCGCGCGCTGGAACACCGAGGCCTGGCGCAGCATCGCGCTCTGGGCGCGGCCGATCTGCTGGGCGACGCGGTGGGTGTGGCTGTCGAGCTCGGCGTCCGAGGAAATCTCCTCGACGATCTCGGTGCCCTTCTCGATCCAGCGCCAGGCCGACTGCAAGGTGCCGGCGGCGCGCTGGATGCGGTGTTCGGAACCGCTCAGCACCGCCTGGTCGAAGTCCTCGCGCAACTCGTTGAGGCGCGACAGCAGGTGCTGCAGATCGTCCGAACGCACCCGGCCGACCGCCTGGCCGGCGGCGATCTGCGCGGTGACGTAGGCCAGCTCGTCGCCTTCGCGGTTGAACTGCAGCAGCAGGCCGATCGAGGCCAGCGCCTGGCGCCCGACCGGGCTGATCCGGTAACGCTGGGTTTCGCCGTCCCACAGCAACAGGTCGTTCTCGCGCAGGCGGCCGATCACGGTGTCGAACTTGACCGGGTCGAGGTAGCCGAAGTGTTCGCGCAGTTCCTGCGGCGACCAGTCCGGCGCCTGGCCGCGTTCGCCGATGGCGCGCAGCACCAGCAGCCGCACCATCACCGACTCCTCGCCGCCGTGGAACAGGGTCGAGAACGCGCGCAGCAGATCGCGCGCGCCCAGCAGCGGCTGCAGGTCGGGCAGGTCGGCGGCGACGATGTCGGCGCGCAGATAGTCCTGGAGGCTGGGTTCTGGGGCGGCGTCCATGGATTCGGGACTGCAAGAGGTCGGGCATGTTCGGCGATGGGTCCGGTCCGTGACAACCGTTGCAATCCGCCGCGTTCGGTGCCTGTCCTCTCGCCGCTTTGACGCGGACCTTGAATTGGCACGGCTTTCGCGGCATCGTGCACAATCCATACGCCAGCGTATCCAGCCAGCATGTCCACGGCCGCCAGCAACCCCGCCCCGCATCCGCTCTATCCGCAGCTGTTCGCACCGCTGGACCTGGGCTTCTGCACCCTGCCCAACCGCGTGCTGATGGGCTCGATGCACACCGGCCTGGAAGACAAGGCCGCCGACTTTCCCAAGCTGGCGGCCTATTTCGGCGAGCGCGCCGCCGGCGGAGTCGGCCTGATCGTCACCGGCGGCTTCGCCCCGAACGTCGTCGGCTGGCTCAAGCCTTTCGGCGGCAAGCTCAGCTGGCCGTGGGAAACCGCTAAGCACCGCCAGGTGACGAAGGCCGTCCACGCGCACGGCGGGCGCATCTGCATGCAGATCCTGCACGCCGGGCGCTACGGTTATCACCCGCTGCAGGTCGCGCCGAGCAAGCTCAAGGCGCCGATCAACCCGTTCACTCCGCGTGCGCTGTCGGCCGGCGGGGTCGAGCGCCAGATCAAGGCCTTCGTGCGCACCGCCCGGCTCGCCCGCGAGGCCGGCTACGACGGCGTCGAGGTGATGGGTTCGGAAGGCTATCTGCTCAACCAGTTCACCGTGCCGCGCACCAACAAGCGCAAGGACGCCTGGGGCGGCGACACCGCCCAGCGCATCCGCTTCTGCGTCGAGATCGTGCGCCGCATCCGCGAAGCCTGTGGGCCGGACTTCATCATCATCTACCGCCTGTCGATGATCGACCTGGTCGAGGAAGGCTCCAGCTGGGCCGACGTGCTCGTGCAGGCCAAGGCCATCGAAGCCGCCGGCGCGACCCTGATCAACACCGGCATCGGCTGGCACGAAGCGCGGGTGCCGACCATCGCCACCTCGGTGCCGCGCGGCGCCTTCACCGGCATCACCGCGCGGCTCAAGCCCGAAGTCGGCCTGCCGCTGATCACCACCAACCGCATCAACATGCCCGAGGTGGCCGAGCGCATCCTCGCTGCGGGCGAGGCCGACATGGTGTCGATGGCGCGGCCGCTGCTGGCCGATTCGCAGTGGGTGGCCAAGGCGCGCGCGCAGCGCAGCGCCGACATCAACACCTGCATCGGCTGCAACCAGGCCTGCCTGGACCACGTGTTCCAGAACAAGCACGCCAGCTGCCTGGTCAACCCGCGCGCCTGCGCCGAGACCGAGCTGAACTACCTGCCGACCCGCGCGCCCAAGCGCATCGCCGTGGTCGGCGCCGGCCCGGCCGGCCTGGCCTGCGCGACGGTCGCGGCCGAGCGCGGCCACCGCGTGACCCTGTTCGACGCCGCCGACGAGATCGGCGGCCAATTCAACCTCGCCAAGAAGATCCCCGGCAAGGAAGAGTTCTACGAAACCCTGCGCTACTTCGGCGGCAAGCTCGAGCAGACCGGGGTCGAGTTGCGCCTGCGCACGCGCGCCGACGCGGCCGCGCTGGCCGGCTTCGACGAGGTGGTGCTGGCGACCGGCATCGCCCCGCGCCAGGTGAATTTCCCTGGCGCCGATCACCCCAAGGTCTGTTCCTATCTCGACGTGCTCAAGGGCCAGGTGGTGCCGGGCAAACGGGTGGCGATCATCGGTGCCGGCGGCATCGGCTTCGACGTCGCCGAGTACCTGGTCCACGAAGGCGCTTCGGTCAGCCTGGACCCGGCCCGCTGGCGCGCCGAATGGGGCGTCGACCTGGGCTACGGCGACAACCGCGGCGGCCTGGTCGCGCCGCGGCCGGAGCCGCCGGCGCGCGAGGTCTGGCTGCTGCAGCGCAGTCCCGGCAAGCCCGGGGCGAAGCTCGGCAAGACCACCGGCTGGATCCACCGCGCCACCCTCAAGGCCAAGCAGGTGCGGATGATCGGCGGGGTCGAATACGTCGGCGTCGACGACGCAGGCTTGCGCATCCGCGTCGACGGCAGCGAGCAGTTGCTGCCGGTCGACCAGGTGGTGATCTGCGCCGGCCAGGAACCCTTCAAGCCGCTGGCCGCGGCGCTCGCCCACGGCCGCAAGCCGGTACACGTGATCGGCGGCGCCGACGTGGCCGCCGAACTCGACGCCAAGCGGGCGATCGACCAAGGCAGCCGTCTTGCGGCTGCCTTGTAAGAAAGAACCGCAGCAGCCGTCTTGCGGCTGCCTTGTAAGAGAGAGCCGCAGCAGCCGTCTTGCGGCTGCCTTGTAAGGAAGAGCCGCAGCAGCCGTCTTGCGGCTGCCTTGTAAGAAAGAACCGCAGCAGCCGGCATGCGGCTGCGTTATGGCCAGACATCGAAGCGCCGAGTCGCCGCTTCCCTGCGGCGATACATATATATGTCTGTGGCGTCGCGATCAGCGGCCGCAGCCGGCCGCCATACAGACCCGGAACGCTTGCCTGGATCGCAACGCCGCCGCCCCACGGGTCGTGGTCGCGGCTTGCGCCGCTCCTACCCCTGGGGTTCGAAAGCGGCCGGACAGGGCCGAATCCAGCCGATTGCCGAGTCCACCCGGGGCCGGAGACGCCAAATCGACGCTGTGGGCTGCCTGTTCCGGGCCGAATCATGAACAGCTGAGACGATCCGGGCACGGTTCGTGCCGGGCTGAAGCCCAATGAAACCAAGGGCCTAAGGCCTATTCAGAATAAAAACTCCAACTAATTTAGAAACTTAGAAATTGTCATTCAGGGTTTGTTTGGCAAGCCGTCGCTACCTTGCGCCAACTTTTCCGCCACCCCTGCAGAGGTGGCATCCCACACCGCCCGCGTCGGACACGACACGGTTCCCGGTGACGGGGCAAAGCGCGCCGTAGAGCCGCCGCCCTCCCCAGTACGCCATGCGGCCTCACCGCTGTCGCCATCTCCCGTTCCATGGAGATGGAAGACGAAGTGCGGCCAGCGCAACGGAGCAAGGAGTCAACGATGAAACTGGCCTGGATCCTGTGGTTGGCCTCGGTATTGCCGCCACAAACCGCCGATTCGCTGTGTTTGAGCACCACCGTGTACCTGGAAGCCCGCGATCAGTCCCTGCGCGGCCAGCAAGCCGTCGCCGAGGTCGCCCTGCGCCGTCGCGACAGCGGCCTGTGGGGCTCCACGGTCTGCCAGGTGGTCACCGCCAACAAGCAGTTCGCCCCCAGCCTGGTCTCGCCGGGCACGCGTCTGAGCAACAGCGAGGCCTGGACCGAGTCGGTCAACGTCGCCCTGGCCGCCGAACGCAACTGGGCCCTGCCGGCCGGTCAGCGCAAGGAAATCGTGCCGGGCGCGAGCCACTTCGCCGCCCTGGCGATCGCCAGCCCGTCCTGGCGCAACGCCTACCAGGTCGCGACCATCGGCGACCACACCTTCTACAAGGTGCAGAAGCTCAAGCCGCGCCGCGTCATCGCCGAGGCCGAGTTGCCCAAAGGCGTCAGCAAGGGCTGACGCCGCTGAAGATCGAAAGCGCCGGCGAAGGCCGGGGCCGCGTTCGCGGCCGGCCCATGGCGCCGGTGTCGTAACGCTCCGTTGCAGTCTCCTCCTTGAGGATACGAAGCAGGTCGGTGATAGTCGCCGACCTGCTTTTTTTCTTTCATGGAGGCGTTAAGCATGAAGCTCTACAGCAAGCCCGGCGCGTGTTCGACCGCCGACCATATCGCCCTGCAGTGGACCGGCGGCGCGTTCGAAGTCGAGGTGATGGACAAGGACTCGATGAAGGCGCCCGCCTTTCTCGCCATCAATCCGGCCGGTGCGGTGCCGGCGGTGGTCGATGGCGATTTCGTGCTGACCCAGAACGCCGCGATCATGGGCTACATCGCGGACAATTTTCCGCAGGCGCGACTCTCCGGCGACGGCAGTGCGCAGCAACACGCCGAAGCCGCGCGTTGGCTGGCCTTCGTCAACTCCGACGTGCATCCGGCATTCCTGCCGATTTTCGCGCCGGGCAAGTTCCATCCCGATCCGACGCAAGCCGACACCCTGCGCCAACACGCACGCGAACGCCTGCGCGGCCTGTATGCCACGGCCGACCAGCGCCTGGCCGATCGCGAGTGGATCGCCGGCTTCCGCAGCTACGCCGATCCCTATCTTTACATCACCCTGCGCTGGGCCGATTCGGTCAAGGTCGACCTGTCCGGCTACGAGCACCTGGCGGCATTCAAGCGCCGCATGGAAGCCGACGCCGGCGTGCAGGCGGCATTGAAGGCCGAAGGCCTGCTGTAAGAGGCAGGAGCGGTCGCACCGCTTTGGGGTAGGAGCGGCGCGAGCCGCGTCAGGCGAAGCGGCGCGGCCGCAATACGATAGGCAACGCGCGGGAACGAGCATCGGCGCCCACGTCTGCGGCCGCACGCACGAACGATATCGCCATCGATCGAAAGATCGCGGTCGCGGCTTGCGCCGCTCCTACCCTTTAGATCATCGCTCCAGGAACAGGCGACACAAACCGTCTTACGATCAAACCCCGGCGGCGAAGCGGTCTTCGATCTCGGCGGCGATGTTGTCCTTGCGCACCTTGGCCAGGGCGGCGCTGAGGTCGGGCAGCAACTCGGCGAGTTCTTCGCTGTTGCCGCAACGCTCGATCTTCAACTGCAGGAAATAACCGCGCAGACCGAGATGCTCGCGCACGGTCTCGCTCATCAGCGTGTACAGCGTCTGGTAACGCTGCGCGGCGTCCTCCGCCGATAGCGGCGGCGGTGCGGCGGCGAAGGCGATGCCGGGGGTCGGCGCATGCGCGGTCATGGTCGCGGCCACGGCTGCCGACGAGGCGATCAGGCCCATCGCTTCCAATTGCTCGAGGGCATCGGTCGGCCCGTGCAGGCTGCCGATCAGGTCGCGCAGATGGCGCACGCTGCGGTCGCCGTCGACGATCAGCAGGATCGAACGCAAGACCGGCGGCAATTTGCGCGAGCGGTTCTGGATTTCGTCCCGACCGTCGTTGGTCTTAACCGGCATATCGCTGTCGCGCATGGTATTCCCCGTGTTGAATCCCGTCGCACGACGGAGGTCCGAGGCCGGAGGGCGCGGCGTGTATTCCCCAGGCCATGCGCATGCGCGCGGCCACGCCGTCGTCCTCCCGGCTGGTCCGGGACTATGCCATGTCGCAGCATGACGTTTCTGTGTCGTATTCGACGTTAGTCGTATACGGCAATCGCTACGCTGGGCGCCGCGCGCGCAAACGAAAAGGCCAGGCTCGAAGCCTGGCCTTTTGCGTGGCCGTCCTGCGTTTAAGCCGCCGGCGCGAAGCCGGCAGCCGGGGCTCAACGCTGCTCGATAGGCACGTAGGCGCGGTCTTCCGGACCGGTGTAGTTCGCGCTCGGGCGGATGATCTTGCCGTCCTCGCGCTGCTCGATCACGTGCGCGCTCCAACCGGTGGTGCGGGCGATCACGAACAGCGGCGTGAACATCGGCGTCGGGATGCCCATCATGTGATAGGCCGAGGCCGAGTACCAATCCAGGTTCGGGAACATCTTCTTCAGGTCCCACATCAGGTTCTCGATGCGCTCGCTGACCTCGAACAGGGTTTGGTTGCCGCCTTCCTTGCACAGGCTGCGCGAGAGTTCCTTGATGATCGGGTTGCGCGGATCGCCGACCGTATAGACCGGGTGGCCGAAGCCGATCACGATTTCCTTGCGCTCCACGCGGGCGCGGATGTCGGCCTCTGCGGCATCGGCGTCGCCGTAGCGCGAGATGATGTCCATCGCGACTTCGTTGGCGCCGCCGTGCTTGGGCCCGCGCAGCGCGCCGATCGCGCCGGTGATGCACGAATGCAGGTCCGACCCGGTGCCGGCGATGACGCGCGCGGTGAAGGTCGAGGCGTTGAACTCGTGCTCGGCGTACAGGATCAGCGACTTGTCGAGCGCGTCGGCGTGCAGCGCGCTCGGCGGCTCGCCGTGCAGCAGGTGCAGGAAGTGCGCGGCGACGCTGTCGTCGTCGGTCTCGCAGTCGATGCGGCGGCCGTTGCGGGTGAAATGCCACCAGTACAGCAGCATCGAACCGAAGCTGGCGATCAGGCGGTCGGCGATGTCGCGCGCTTCGGACGCGACGTGGCCTTCGCGCTCGGGCAGCACGGTGCCGAGCACCGAACAGCCGGTGCGCAGCACGTCCATCGGATGCGCGTTGGCCGGCACCAGTTCGAGCGCATCGGTGACGATCGCCGGCAGCCCACGCAGGCGCTTGAGCTTGGTCTTGTAGGCCTTGAGCTGCGAAGCCGTCGGCAGCGCCCTGTGCACCAGCAGGTGCGAGACCTCCTCGAAGGTCGACTGGGTCGCCAGGTCGTGGATGTCGTAGCCGCGGTAATGCAGATCGTTGCCGCTGCGGCCGACGGTGCACAGGGCGGTATTGCCCGCGGCGGTGCCGCTGAGGGCCACGGATTTCTTGGGCTTGGGCAGGGTCTGTTGCGTATCGCTCATGGTCCGTCCTCGATGAAGTTTTCTGTTGTTCCTTGTTCCCTGTCCCGCTCGCGGGAAGAGAACCAAACATCTATCCCGCTTGCCGGAGAAGAAAAATCGAATACCCCTCCCGCGTCGGGAGAAGGGAGAATCGGCTCAACCGTTCTTCTTGGCGAACAGCGCGTCGAGCTTGCCTTCGAAGGCGTGGTAGCCGATGCGGTCGTACAGCTCTTCGCGGGTCTGCATCGTGTCGACCACGTTCTTCTGGTGGCCGTCGCGGCGGATCGCCTGGTAGACGTTCTCGGCGGCCTTGTTCATGGCCCGGAACGCCGACAGCGGATACAGCTGGATGGCGACCCCGGCCGAGGCCAGTTCGTCGCGGGTGAACAACGGGGTCTGGCCGAATTCGGTGATGTTGGCCAGCACCGGCACCTTGACCGCATCGACGAAGCGGCGGTAGGTCGGCAGGTCGTAGGCGGCCTCGGCGAAGATGCCGTCGGCGCCGGCTTCGACGCAGGCGATCGCGCGTTCGATCGCGGCATCGACGCCGTCGACCGCGATCGCGTCGGTGCGCGCGATCAGGAAGAACCCGGGATCGGTCTTGGCGTCGGCCGCGGCCTTGACCCGGTCGACCATTTCGTCGGCCGGGACGATCTCCTTGCCCGGGCGATGACCGCAACGCTTGGCGCCGACCTGGTCCTCAATGTGGCAGCCGGCCGCGCCGGCCTTGATCAGCGACTTGACCGTGCGCTCGATGTTGAACGCGCTCGGGCCGAAGCCGGTGTCGATATCGACCAGCAACGGCAGATCGCAGACATCGGTGATGCGGCGCACGTCGATCAGTACGTCTTCGAGCGTGTTGATGCCCAGGTCCGGCAGGCCCAGCGAACCCGCGGCGACGCCGCCGCCGGACAGATAGATCGCGCGATACCCGGCGCGCTTGGCGAGCAGCGCGTGATTGGCGTTGATCGCGCCGATGACCTGCAACGGCGATTCTTCGGCGAGCGCGGCGCGGAACTTCGCGCCTGCGGACAATAAGGTCATCTTGGAACTCCGGAGGGCCCGGGCGGGGCGATCCGGCATTTTAACCCGCCTGCCCCGCTCGCCGATGCCGACCCTGTACCGGCCGCCGCGCCGGCGGCGACCCAGGGCGCATACCGGCGCGCCGGCGCAACTGGCGGTTCGGCCCGGCCCGCTCAGCCGTGCTGGCGGGCGGGCTCCTGGCGCGGTTGGCCTTCGCTCTTGCGGACCACCACTTCCACCGCATCCAGCCCCTCGACCTTGTAGCGCCCTTCCTGGGTGCGCAAACAGGCCACCAGATTGCGCAAAGTCGCCTCGTTCAGGCGCAGATGCAGGGCCTCGCCGTCGGCGTGCGCGCCGTTGCGCGGCGCCGGCTCGAACACGATCCGCGCCGACGGGCCGATCAGGCTGAAGGGCTTGCCGAACGGCAGGCGCAGCGGCAACAGGGCGAGCAGTTCGCCCACTTGGCGCGAGTCCAGCACGATCTCGGTGATCGACTGGCGCAGCAGGCGCTTGTGCTGGCGCCACTCCAGTTGCTCGGTATAGACCATCGCCGAACTGGAGCCTTCCTGCGCGGAACCCTGATGCAGACGCTCGGCAACCTCCGGGTCGTCGACCAGGGACTCGCGATCGAGTTCGGTCACCCACAGCGGCAGGTAATCGAGGAATACGTCCAGCACCCGCAAAGTCGACCAACGCTTGAGCGCGAATTCTTCCTCGTTGGTGATGCCGACCGCCTGCAGGAACTCGACCCGTCCGTTCTCGGTGTCGATCGCCGGCAGTTCCGGATCGGGCGCGAATGCGACCGCCTGGATCCGGGTCGCGGTATCGGCCGCAATCGGGCCGTTGGCATTGAGGTAATGCCCGGCGTTGAACACGTTGCCGCTTTCGAACACGTAGCGGGCGAGGTTCTGCAGGAAATCCGGCACCCAGGCGGGCGGCTCTTCGCTGTCGTCCGGGTTGGCCAGGCGGAAGGTCAACTCGAACCCGAAACCGCTGCGCTGCGGATCGTCGGAGGTCTTGCCGTGCAGTTCGCTCAAACCGTAGGTGACGAAATGCCAGTGCGGCACCGGAATGATGCGCTTATAGGCGCGAATGGCCGCCAAGGGGTCATTGGCGCCGTTGCCGCGGGGGCCGTAGTGCTTGGGCTCCTGACGCAGATACAACCGGCTCAGGGCCCGGTCGATCGCCTCCCAGCCCGGCGCGCTGTCCTGTTCTGCTTCCATTACGCGTTCTGCCTCGCTTTTGGCGATGAGAGCGGACGTACCCGCAGTTGCCGCCGATGCTAACGCGATTGCGGAAAAGGTCGTGTCAAGAAAGCCAATGCCCTCCCGCCCTCCCCTCAGCCGCCGGCGTCGGCCCCGCGCGCCAGGGCGCGACGGACCTCGTCGAGCGCGGCGGGATCGTCGAGGGTGGACAGGTCGCCGGGGTCGCGGTCTTCGGCCAGGGCCTGGATCGAACGCCGCAGCAATTTGCCCGAGCGCGTCTTGGGCAAGGCGTTCACCACGTACACCCGCGCCGGCCGCGCGACCGCGCCGAGCTGCTCGACCACGCAGCGCTGCATGCCGGCCGCGGCGCTGGCCGGATCCTGGTCGGCGGCCTGTTTGAGAGTGGCGAACACCACCGGGACCTGTCCCTTGAGCTCGTCGTGCACACCGATGACCGCGGCTTCGGCGACGCTGGCGTGGCTGGCGACGGACTCCTCGATTTCGCGCGTGCCGAGGCGATGGCCGGCGACGTTGATCACGTCGTCGGTGCGTCCGAGGATGAAGGTGCAGCCATCCTCGTCGCGGATCGCCCAGTCCAGCGAGCTGTACAGCAATTCCTTGAAATGGCCGAAGTAGCTCGACAGGAAACGCGCGTCGTCGTTCCAGACCGTGGTCATGCAGCCCGGCGGCAACGGCGGCACGATCACCAGCACGCCCTTCTCGTGCGGGCCGACGTCGGCGCCGGTGGCTTCGTCGATCACCCGCAGGTGATAGCCCGGCGTCGGCAAGCCCGGCGAACCGAACTTGACCGGCTGCAGATCCAGGCCGGGCATCAGGGACAACACCGGCCAGCCGGTTTCGGTCTGCCAGTAGTTGTCGATGATGGTCTTGCCGATGCCTTCGGTGATCCAGTGCGCGGTCGGTTCGTCGAGCGGCTCGCCGGCGAGGAACAGCCACTGCAGTTTCGACAGGTCGTGCTTCTTCAGCCAGGCGGCGTCCTGCTTCTTCAGCACGCGGATGCCGGTCGGCGAGGACAACATGGTGCGCACGCCGTACTGCTCGCAGATGCGCCACCAAATTCCCGGGTCGGGATTCGTCGGCAACCCTTCGTACAGCACCGAGGTCGCGCCGGCGATCAGCGGGCCGTAGACGTTGTAGGAATGGCCGACCGCCCAGCCGACGTCGGAGGTCGAGAACATCACCTGCCCGGCGCGGATGTCGTAGATCGACCACATCGATAGGGCCAGCGCGACCGCGTAGCCGCCGACGTCGCGCTGCACGCCCTTGGGCTTGCCGGTGGTGCCGGAGGTGTAGAGCAGATAGCTGGGCTCGTTGGATTCGAGCCACTCCACCTCGACCCGGGCGCCGTCGTGTTCGGCGCGCAACGCGGCGTAATCCACGTCGCGCCCGGCGATCAGGTTCGGCGCCGGGTCGAGACCGCGGCTGACGATCAACACCCGCGGCGGGGGCGACTGCGCTTCGGCGCAGGCCGCATCGACCAGGGGCTTGTAGGGAATGAGCTTGCCGCCGCGTATGCCGGCATCGGCGCAGATCAACAGCTTCGGGGTGGCGTCGTCGATGCGCAGCGCCAGGTTGTGCGCGGCGAAACCGCCGAACACCACCGAATGCACCGCGCCGATGCGCGCGCAGGCGAGCATGGCGAACACCGCCTCGGCCATGTTCGGCATGTAGATCACCACGCGGTCGCCGCGGCCGACGCCGAGCGACTTCAGGATCGCGGCGAACGTATTCACTTCGCGATGCAGTTCGGCGTAGCTGACCTCGCGGGTCGACCCGGTTTCGCTGGAGATCGCCACCAGCGCGGCCTGATCGCCGCGCGCTTCGAGATGACGGTCGACCGCGTTGTAGCACAGGTTGGTTTCGCCGCCAGCGAACCAGCGCCGGAATGGCGGCCGCGAATAATCGAGGATCCGTTGCGGCGGCTTGTGCCAGTGGATCGCCTGCGCCTGCTCGGCCCAGAACGCTTCGGGCTGCTCGATCGAGCGGCGGTGGAACGCTTGATAAGACTCGGCCTCGTCACGCATGCGGCTGCCTCGTACGACCTGGGGGCTACCGCTCGCAGGCTAGACCAAGGGGCGGGCGGGTGGCGTTACGACGATGGTCTAGAGGGGTGTGGGTGGGTGTGAACGGGGTTGGTTTCGGCGGCCCGCTTGGGGAGTTCCCTCGGATCGCCGCGGCCCCTGCCCTTGTAGCCGCCTGTTCTCCGCTGCACCCCGGCTTTGGATTTGGCCTTAGCTGTAGCTCCGGCCTTGGCCTTGGCTGTGACCCTGGCTCTCGCTCTGGCTCAGGCTGTGCTGTAGCTGTGCGCAGCCTAGGACTCGCGAAGGCCATGGGAGACCCGGAGGGCGGCCCGCAGGGATGCGGGCCGTTTTTCATCGGGACAGGGATGTCCCGTATGTAGATCCCCGCGGATGCACCGCTCGTGCGGGCCCTTGATTCAAAGAAAAGCATTTTTCTTTGGTTACCTTTCTTTTGTTGCTTTAGACAAAAGAAAGTAACCCGCCGCTTTAGTGGCGGAAGCTTTGGGTTTGATCTTGATCTTTTTGATCTCGATCTTTTTGATCTTGACCTTTTTGATCCTGATCTTTCTTGGGCCGTGCGCCGCAAGACCGCCGCAGCGCGGTCGCGGCTCGCGCCGCTCCTACCCTGAAGGGCTGCGGCTGGCATCGGCGCGATATTGAGAGGTCACGGTCGCGGACCACGCCGCGCCTACAGGGGGTTTGGTTCGCGGTGCTCCTTTCTTCAAGCAAGTGCAAAGCTTTCGCCCGCAAGCGGGCGAGTTACTTTCTTTTGTCATAAGCAACAAAAGAAAGGTAACCAAAGAAAAATGCCTTTCTTTGAATCACAAGCCCGCACACGCGAAGCTGACGCAGGCATGCAACACACGGGACGTCCTTGTCCCGGTGTTGCACGGCGCGCATCCATGCGCGCCGCCCTCCGGGTGTCCTTTGCCTTCGCGAGACTTAGGCTGCGCACAGCCAGAGCCAGAGCCAAGCCGGGCCAAGTCGAGTCGAGTCGAGTCGAGTCGAGCTAAAACCAGAGCGGATCAGAATCGGGCGTCGATGGTCAAAAACACCTGCCGCGGTGCGTTGGCGTGGAAGGCGAAGGTCTTGCCCTGCGGGTCGGAGGCGCTGAAGGCGGTCAGGTTGCTCGCGGTGCGCTTGTCGGTGAGGTTGCTGCCGTTGAGCGCGACCGACCACTGGCGAAACGGGCCCATCGCGCCGAAGGTGTAGCGGGCCGAGGCATCGAAGGTGGTCGAACCGCCGAAGCCGTTGTCGTTGGTGTAGGTGTAGTAGCGCTTGCCGGTGTACTTGCCGCTCAGGCTCAGCAGCCAGGGGCCGCTGCGGTAACTAAGCTCGCTCGACAGCATCTTGTCGGGCACGTCGACCACGCGCTTGTCGCGGGTCTGGATCTCGCGGCCGGCATCGATGTAGTTGTCCTGATAAGTCGACTTGTTCCACGACAAGGCGTTGTACCACTGGAACTGCTCGCTCGGCTTCCAGATGAAGACGAACTCGCTGCCGAGGCTGTCGACCGAGCCGACGTTGAAGAACTTGGTGATGCACTCGGGCCGGGTGCCGGCCTCGATGCTCGAGCATGGGTTCAGCGACAGCAGCCGGTTGTCGAAGCGCACCGCGTACAGGCTCAACGAGGCCTGGTAGGTCTCTCCGACGCGGCGGTAGCCGGCTTCGATCGTGCGCGACTCCTCTGGGTCGAGGCTGTCTTTCTGCGCGTCGAACGCGGCCTGGTTGATCGCCAGCGGGCCGCCGGCGCCGCCGCCGACGAAGGCGGCGACGTTGCGGGTGTAGGCGGCGAACAGTTCCTGGCCTTCCCCGAGCCTGTAGCCGATGCCGAGCTGCGGCAGAAAGCTCTTGTCGGTCTTGAGGCGGCCGGTCGCGTTGGGCACTTCCATGGTCGACGGCGCCACCTGGCGCGCGCGCATGTCGACCTGGGTGCTCTTGGCGCCGATGTCGAGGGTCATGCGCCCGTCGAGCAGGCTGATGGTGTCCTGGAGATAGGCCTGGCGGGTGTTGATGCGGTACTTCTGGAAGAACAGGCGGCGGTCCGGGTCGCGCAGGTAGCGATCGTCGTTGACCGGCCCTTCGATGAAGTAGAAGTTGCGCTGCACGTCGTGATGGTTGCTCTCGTACCAGAAGCCGCCTTCGATGCGGTGGTTGCCGAGCTCCCAGTTCAACGAGGCCATCGCGCCGTAGCGGTTGATGCCGTAGTTGGTGCTGCGGATCGAGATCGGGATCGCCTTGGCGGTGTTCGGGTAGGAGTAGTTGCCCGGCGACCACCAATGGCCCTGGCCGCGGTTGTCGTGGTAGTAGGCCTGCGACTTCAGCTGCACCCCTTCGGCAAGATTGAACTCGCCGGCGAGCGCGGCGAGATGGTCGGTGCGCAGCGCGCGGCTGGCGTAGTAGGCGTCGTCGATGCTGTTGGCCGGGCCGCTGAAGGCGCAGCGCGGGTCGCCGGCCAGGTGCTGGCGCGCCGGCCACGGCCGCGGCGCGCAATAGGCCGCGGCCAGGGCGCGCTGCCAATCGGGCTTGTACAGGTTCCAGTCCCAGCCGGCGCCGCGCGCGAGCAGGCCCTTGGACAGATAGGCGAAGTTGGCCTGGCTGGTCTCGGCGCTGGCCAGGTAGGCGCTGACGCGGTGGCCGTCGCCGAAGTTGTAGACCGCCTTGAGGTTGACCTGGTTCTGGTCCTGGTTGTCGCCCGGTGCCGACCACATGTCGGCGCTGAGGAGCGAACCGGACAGATACATCGAGAAGCCGCCGTGTTCGCCGGTGTCCAGGCGCGCATAGGTGCGGCGGGTCTTGTCGCTGCCGAAAGTCTGGGCCAGGCGCAGGCCGAACCCGGCTTCCGGGTCGGAGGAGAAATACTGCAGGGTCCCGCCGAGGTTGCTGGTCGAGGCGGTGCCGAGCGAACCGACGCCGGCGGCGAGCTCGGCGCCGGCGAGGTTCTCGCCGATCAGCGCGCGGCTGATGCCCAGGCCGTTGTAGTTGCCGTAGCTGTTGTCGCCGAGCGGGATGCCGTCGAGGGTGTAGCCCAACAGGCGCTGGTTGAAGCCGCGCAGGCTGATGGTCTGGGATTCCTCGTTGGCGCCGTAGACGTCGTTGGACTGCACCGAGATGCCGGGCAGCTTGTTGAGGATCTTCTGTGCGCTGGTGCCCGGTGCCGGCAGCTCCAGGTCGGCGCGCTTGATGCGCTGGACCTGGCGGGTCTCGCCCATGCCGATCACCGACACCGCATCGAGCGTGGTCGCGTCGCTGCCGCCGGCATCGGCCGCGGCGCCGAGGGCGCCCGTTTCGGGGGCGCCCGTTTCGAGCTCGGCGGCCTGGGCCGGCAGCATCGCCAGTGCCGACCAGATCGCCAGCACCAGGGTCGGCGTTGCGTGGGCTCGTTTCATTCGCACATCTCCAAAGGGCCATCGATCACGGCCGGCAAGGATGGCGGTCGCAGATGACGCGCAGATGGCGAGACCGGGCCCGCGCCGCTGCGATCAGGTGGGAGGCCCGAGCGCAGCCCCGCCGCGACAGCGCTCGCCGGCGGCGCGGCCGGCGGATTCATCGACCGCGGTCACGGCGCCGACCCTTCGACGCCGTCATCGTGCATCGGCCGGACGCGCCGGAACCCCCGTATTTCCAGGCTCCCGCGGCACCGCGGCCGGCCCTAACCCTAAGGTGCTATTGGTCGCGGCCGGCCGCACGCCCACCATCGGCAACGGGCGCAGGGACGTGCCGCCGCCGTGCCATGGCCGTTCCGCGATGTCTCCCTCATCGAACGATCCGGCGCCGTCCCTACCGTCATCAGGAGCCGCCGTGAGCGCCACCACCGCCGATACCCTCCTCGCCAGCGCACCGGCCATGAGCCCCAGCCAGCGCCTGAAGTCGATCTTCTCCGGGTCGATCGGCAACCTGGTCGAGTACTACGACTGGTACGTCTACAGCGCGTTCTCACTGTACTTCGCCCACGTCTTCTTCCCCAAGGGCGACAGCATCTCGCAGGCGCTCAATGCCGCGGCGATCTTCGCCGTCGGCTTCCTGATGCGCCCGCTCGGCGGCTGGGTGTTCGGCCGCTACGCCGACCGGCGCGGCCGCAAGGCGGCGCTGATGCTGTCGGTGCTGATGATGTGCACCGGCTCGCTGATCATCACCTTCACCCCCGGCTACGAAACCCTCGGCATCTTCGCGCCGATCCTGCTGGTGTTCGCGCGCCTGCTGCAGGGGCTCAGCGTCGGCGGCGAATACGGCAGCTCGGCGACCTACCTCAGCGAGATGTCCTCGCGCGAAAACCGCGGCTTCTGGTCGAGCTTCCTCTACGTCACCCTGATCATGGGCCAGCTGCTCGCGCTGACGGTGCTGATCGTGCTGCAACAGTTCGTGCTCGACGACGCGCAGCTCAAATCCTGGGGCTGGCGCATCCCGTTCGCGATCGGCGCCCTGGCCGCGGTGATCGCCCTGTACCTCCGCCGCAACATGCAGGAAACAGAATCGTTCACCAAGCTCAAGGCCAGCGACACGCCTTCGCGCAAGGAAGGTTCGCTGCGCACGCTGATGCAGCACCCCCGCGCGGTGTTGACCGTGATCGGCCTGACCATGGGCGGCACCTTGGCGTTCTACACCTACACCAACTACATGCTGAAGTTCCTCACCATCAGCACCGGCTTCGACAAGGAAACCGCATCCTTGATCAATGCCGGCACCTTGTTCGTCTACATGCTGATGCAGCCGCTGGTCGGCGCCCTGTCCGACCGGATCGGCCGGCGCCCGCTGCTGATCGCCTTCGGCGTGCTCGGCACGGTGCTGACGGTGCCGGTGATGCACCTGATCCAGGATGCGCAGACGCCGATGCAGGCGTTCTGGCTGATCATGATTTTGCTCAGCGCGGTCAGCGGCTACACCGCGATCAACGCGGTGGTGAAAGCCGAACTGTTCCCGGTCGAGATCCGCGCGCTCGGCGTCGGCCTGCCGTATGCGCTCACCGTCGCCCTGTTCGGCGGCACCGCCGAGCCGGTGGCGCTGTGGTTCAAGCAGATCGGCATGGAGACCGGCTTCTTCTGGTACGTCAGCGCCTGCATCGCCTGCTCGCTGCTGGTCTACACCCTGATGCCCGACACCCGCAAGCATTCGCACATCGACCGCGACTGACCCCTGCCGCTGCACTCGTTGCTCGCTCCTCTCCACTCGCTCCCTCCACTCGCTCCCGCCTGAGTACCCGCCATGAAAAAGTCCGGCTCGCGTTTCTACCTCTGGGTGCTCGGCGCCATCCTCCTGGGCGGCGTGGTCGGCCACTTCTTCCCGGACTTCGCGGTCAAGCTCAAACCGCTCGGCGACGGCTTCATCTCGCTGATCAAGATGCTGATCGCGCCGATCATCTTCCTGACCGTGGTGCTCGGCATCGCCGGCGTCTCCGACGTCAAGAAAGTCGGCCGCGTCGGCGTGAAGGCCATCCTGTATTTCGAGGTTGTCTCGACCATCGCCCTGGTGATCGGCCTGGTCGTGGTCAATACGCTCAAGCCCGGCGCCGGCTTCAACGCCGATCCGGCCACGCTGGATGCGAGCGCGGTCGAAAAGTACGCCGCCGCGGCCAAGGACCAGAGCACGGTCGAATTCCTCCTGCACATCATTCCCAAGACCTTCACCGACGCCTTCACCGGCGGCGGCGACCTGTTGCAGGTGTTGCTGCTCGCGGTGCTGTTCGGCTTCGCCCTGCTGCACATCGGCAAGACCGGCGAGAAGATCATCGACTTGTTCGAGTCGGTGTCGAAGGTGTTCTTCGGCATGATGAGCATGATCATGAAGCTGGCCCCGATCGGCGCCGGCGCTGCGATGGCCTTCACCATCGGCAAGTACGGGGTGGACTCGCTCGGGCCGCTGGCGCGCCTGATGGGCAGCTTCTACCTGACCTGCGCGGTGTTCATCCTGGTGGTGCTCGGCACGATCGCCCACTTCACCGGCTTCAGCATCCTGCGCTTCATCCGCTACATTCGCGACGAGTTGCTGCTGGTGCTCGGCACGTCCTCGTCGGAGTCGGCGCTGGTGCCGCTGATGCGCAAGCTCGAACGCCTGGGCTGTTCCAAGCCGGTGGTCGGCCTGGTAGTGCCGAGCGGTTATTCGTTCAACCTCGACGGCACCAATATCTACCTGACCATGGCGACGATCTTCATCGCCCAGGCGCTCAACGTCGAGCTGACCCTGACCCAGGAGCTGACCCTGCTCGCGGTGGCGATGCTGACCTCGAAGGGCGCCTCCGGCGTCACCGGCGCCGGCTTCATCACCCTGGCCGCGACCCTGACCGTGGTGCCGGCGGTGCCGGTCGCGGGTCTGGCGCTGATCCTCGGCATCGACCGTTTCATGAGCGAAGCGCGCGCGCTGACCAACTTCATCGGCAACGGCGTCGCCACCATCGTGGTCGCGCGCTGGGAGAACGAGCTCGACCGCGACAAACTCAACCACGAGCTGCTCAACCCGCCGAGCGCGACCGAACTCGATACCGCTCTGCCCTCGGACACCCACGCGCCGCTGGCCGACAAGACCGCCTGATCGCCCCGGTGCTTTAACCCCCTCCCCTAGCCACCGCCGCAGCCGGACGCACCGCGTCCGGCACGGCACGCTGCTGCCAGGACGGCTGCCGCACGACCCTGGAGCCCGTCCCGATGCCGCGTCCCGACCGCCCCGCCCTCGCCCTGTCCACCGTGTTGCTGTCGTCGGTTTCCTGCCTCGCCCAGGCCGCCGGCCTCGACGACTGGCCGACCAAATACAGCTTCGACGACGGCACCGAATTGTCGGCGACCGCCAATGTCGCTTACGACGTAGTCGATTTTTCCGGCGACCGCGGCTACGGCACCGCCGCGACCGCGCTACGCGACGACGGTCACTACCGGCGCCGCGAGTTCGGCGTCGGCCTGAAGAAGAAGGACGTCTACGATTTCACCGCGGTGATGGACTTCGAGTCCAAGCTCTGGCTCGACGTCGCCCTGCGCCTGGAAACCAAGGCTTGGTTCGGCGCCGACTACGGCAAGCTGCGGGTCGGCTACTTCAAGACCCCGGTCAGCATGGAAAGCGTAGCGGCCTCGCGCACGGGCAGCATGATGGAACTGTCGGCGGCTTCGCAGGCGATGTTCCAGGGTCGCCGCACCGGCGTGGAGTGGTCGCTGGAACGCCCGCGCTACGCCGTCGGCACCGCGTATTTCTTCGGCCACGACCTGCAGGGCGACAACCCGGGCACGACCGCCGCGGCGCGCGCGGTGTGGACGCCGGTCAAGGACAAGAACCGTGTCGTGCACCTGGGCCTGACCGGTTCGGTCGAGAACCCGCACGGGTTCCGCGACGGCCGCGACGCCTATTTCGGCCCCTCGGCGCGCTTTCGCGCGCGCCCCGGCAACGGGCTGACGCCGGTGCGCCTGGTCGACTCGGGCAGCCTGCGCAATACCGACCGGATCGTGCGCAACGGCCTGGAAGCGCTGTGGATCGACGGCCCCTGGTCGCTGCAGGCGGAATACCTGCGCGCGAGCGCCGAACGCGAGGACGGCGCTCGCGATTTCACCGCCGACGGCTACTACGTCACCGGCAGTTGGGTGGTGACCGGCGAGACCCGGCCCTACAGCAACAACAACGTCGCCAACATCAAGCCGGCGCACGGTTATGGCGCGGTGGAACTGCTGGCGCGCTATGGCGAGCTCGACCTCGACGACAGCGGCATCGCCGGCGGCCGCCAGCGCGACCTGACCCTCGGAGTGAACTGGTACCTGACCACGCACTTCAAGTTCCAGGCCAACTACGTGCGCGTGTCGGCCGACAAGGGCGTGTTGTCGGCGGACCCCGACGTGCTGGAGCTGCGGGCGCAGGTGCATTTCTGACGGTACGCAGCTGACGGACCGTCGCATCGTCGTCGCAGTGACGCGCTCGCGGCTTGCGCCGTTCCTGCCCTTTGCTACGCAGCTTCCGGGTAGGAGCGGCGCAAGCCGCGACCACGAACCGCGGCGACCGGCGCCACCCCGGTCCGCGACCCAAACCGGTTAGTCTTGCCCCGAGGCCCCAGCGAGCCCCGCCACCGTGATCCCCCGCCCCCGCCAGCTCAAGACCGCGCTCTGGATCGCCGCGATCCTGGCCGTGCTGTTGCTGGCGATGTTGGTCGCCGGGCGCATCGCCTATGCCCAGGCGCTGCAGCGCCAGGCCACCGAGGCGCGCGCCCTGCTCGACCAGCGCGCCCAGGTCATCGAACAACACATCGACCGGTACCGGATCATGCCGGCGGTGCTGTCGCTCGATCCGCAACTGCGCGCCACTCTCGCCAACCCCGGCGACCAGTCGCAGCGCCAGCGCGCCAACGAACGCCTGGTCCAGCTCAACTTCGCCAACCGCACCAGCACCCTGACCCTGATCGACGGCAACGGCATCGGCATCGCCGCGAGCAACTGGGCCGGGGCCAACAGCAACGTCGGCCACTCCTACGCTTTCCGCCCCTATTTCCAGCGGGCGATGACCGAAGGCACCGGCGAGTTTTACGCGATCGGCGTGACCACCCACATCCCCGGCCATTTCATCGCCCGCGCGATCCACGACGAACGCGGCGGCGCGGTCGGCGCGGTCGCGGTCAAGGTCGAACTCGAAGACATCCGCTCGGACTGGAGCGAGCGCGGCGACCTGGTCTTGCTGAGCGACGCCAACGGCGTGGTGTTCCTCAGCGCGAAGCCGCAGTGGCGCTACCGCATGCTGGAGCCGCCGACCCCGGCGCAACGCCGCGAGCTGCAGTCGACCCGCCAATACCAGGGGCAATCCTTGCGCCTGGCCTCGATCCGGCTCGAACGCGACATCGGCGGCGGCGCGCGCGTGGTGCGCCTGCGCGACCCGGCCATGCGCGAGCCGATGCTGTGGCAGTCGCTGCACCTGCCGCGCGAGAACTGGACCCTGCATCTGCTGCGCGACACCACGCCGAGCCTGCGCACCGCCTGGATCGCGCGCGCGGTCGCCGCCGGCGGCTGGCTGCTGTTGGTCTCGCTGGCCCTGCTGATCCTGCAGCGCCATCGCATCGCGACCCTGCGCCTGCGCAGCCGGCAGGAACTGGAGAAGATGGTAGAGCACCATGCCGAGGCCTTGCGCACCGCGCAGGACGGCGTGGTCCAGGCCGCACGCCAGGCCAGCCTCGGCGAGGGCCACAGCCTGGAGCATCTGCCGCAAGGCGTCAGCGTGGTCGACTCGCAGTTGCGCCTGGTCGCCTGGAACCAGCGCTACGCCGAACTGTTCCGCTACCCGCCCGAGTTGCTGCAGGTCGGCCGGCCGATCGAAGACCTGATCCGCTACAACGCCCGCCGCGGCCTGCTCGGCAGCGACCCCGAGGAGGCGATCCGCCGTCGCCTCGATCATCTACAGCGCGGCCAGCCGTATCTGCACGAACGCGAGCGCCCCGACGGCACCGTGATCGAGATCCGCGGCAACCCGATGCCCGACGGCGGCTTCGTCACCAGCTACGCCGACATCACCGCCTACAAGCAGGCCGCGCGCGACCTGCGCACGCTCGCCGACAGCCTCGAACGCGGCATCGAACAGCGCACCAGCGACCTGCAGACCGCCAAGGGCGAGGCCGAGCGCGCCAACCGCTCCAAGACCCGGTTCGTCGCCGCGGCGGTGCACGACCTGTTGCAGCCCTTGAACGCGGCGCGCATGTACCTGTCGTCGCTGCGCCGGCGCGTCGATGCCGAAGGCCGCGAACTCACCGACCACATCGAGGCCGCGCTGGCCGCGCAGGACGACATCCTGTCGAGCCTGCTCGACATCTCGCGGCTGGAATCGGGCGCACTCGAAGTGCGCCGCGCCGCCCTGCCGTTGGCGCGCGTGTTCGCCACCATCGACAGCCAGTTCCGCATCCTGGCCGAGTCGCGCGGCTTGCGCCTGCATTGCATCGCTTCCACCGCAGTGGTCGACAGCGACGAGATACTGCTGCGCCGGATCGTGCAGAACTTCCTGTCCAACGCCTTGCAGTTCACCCCGCGCGACGGCCGCATCGTGCTCGGCGCGCGGCGCCTGCGCGACGGCCTGCGGATCGAGGTCTGGGACACCGGCCCCGGCATCCCCGCCAACAAGCTCGAGCTGATCTTCGAGGAATTCCAGCGCCTCGACCTGGGGGTCGAGGCGCCGCCGCGCGGCGCCGGGCTCGGCCTGGCGATCGTGCGCCGCGTCGCCCAGTTGCTCGACCACCGCATCGCGGTGCGCTCGTGGCCGGGCCGCGGCAGCGTGTTCTCGGTGGAAGTCCCTTACGCGGCTGCGCAAGCCGAACCATCCGCGGCCGCGTCTTCCGGCCCGGTCAACGGCGATGCCGCATCCGACCTCGACCCGCTACTGCGCGGCCGTCGCGTCTGGGTGATCGACGACGACCTGCATTCGCGCCAGGCCGCGCAACGGCTGCTCGGCGACTGGGGCTGTCGCGTCGAGACCGCCGCCGACGCCGCCAGCGCCCTGCGCATGGCCGCATCGCTGGCCATGCCCGAATTGCTATTGCTCGACTACCGGCTCGGCGAGAGCACCGGCTTCGAACTGGCCCTGCAGTTGGAAGCCGAATGGGAGCGCATGCCGCCGGTGGTGCTGATGTCGGCCGACGCCGACCCGAGCCTGCGGCCGCGCGCGACCGAGCGCGGCTGGAGCTTCCTGCCTAAACCGCTGAAACCCGCCGCGCTGCGCGCGTTGACGATGCGCTTGCTGGGGCGCGGTGCGGGGGAGAGGTAGGAGACTCGGTGGCGCGGGGACGCCTTGGCGCTTATCGCGAAGCTCAAAGCACGCCTGCCCTTATCCAAAGAGGGAAACTGCGCGGCCGCCTTCGCGTTGTCGGGTTATCGCCGCCCCGTAGCGTCGGCCGCCTCGGTTCCGTGCCGCTACGGCACCGCCGAGCCGTGCAGGTCCGCGCCTTCGTCTTCCAGCGACAGGCCTTTCACCAGCACCGCCGCCTGAGTGCGCGAATGGCAGCCGAGTTTGCGCAGGATCGCGGTGACGTGGATCTTCACCGTGTTCTCGGCCAGCGACAGTTCGTAGGCGATCTGTTTGTTGAGCAGGCCGTCGGCCAGGCGCATCAACACGCGCAGTTGCTGCGGCGTCAGCAGCGCGAGGCGGTCGGCGAGCTGCGCGTCGTGTTCGTCGCGTTCGGCCTTCTGCGCCGGAAACCAGACGTCGCCGGCCAGCACTGCCTTGACCGCTTCGCCGAGCACGGTGGTCGGCGCCGACTTGGGCACGAACGCAGCGGCGCCGAACTGCTGGGCGCGGCGGATCGTGCGCGGGTGTTCGTTGGAGGAGATGATCACCACCGGCAACTCGGGCCGCTCGCCGCGCGCGTACACCAGCGAGGAGAAACCCATCGCGCCGGGCATCATCAAGTCGAGCATGGCCAGGTCGAATTCCTCGCCGCTGCCGATGGCCGCCTCGAGCGCACTCTGGCTCGACACCTCGACGACGCTCGCGCCGGGGGCGATCTCGCCGAGCGCATAACGCAGCGCCGCCCGGAACATCGGGTGGTCGTCGGCTATCAGCAGGCGCAGGGTTTCGCTCATCGGACGGGGTCCCCTCGGAGTTCGGAGCGGGACCGATGCTACACGCTCGGGGGCGCTTCCCGCGCGCTCGTCCGGCCCGGCGGGCGGGCTTGCCGCGCAAGCGGGAGAAGATCCCGAAACGATCGGGGCCTCGGCCGTAGGCCCCAACGGAACGGGGCGGCCAAGACCGCCCCGTTCATGCATCGCGATCGCGCTGCGATCAGCCCAGCAGGTGGGCCACGCCGGCGCGCTCTTCTTCGAGCTCGGCCAGGGTCTTGTCCATGCGCTCGCGGCTGAAGGCATCGATTTCGAGGCCTTCGACGCGGGTGTACTCGCCGTTCGCGGTGATCACCGGCACGCCGTACATCACGCCCTCCGGGATGCCGTAGCTGCCGTCGGACGGCACGCCCATGGTCACCCACTTGCCGTTGCTGCCGAGCACCCAGTCGCGGATGTGGTCGATCGCGGCGTTGGCCGCCGAGGCCGCCGAGGACAGGCCGCGCGCTTCGATGATCGCCGCACCGCGCTTGCCGACGGTCGGGATGAAGTTGTCGGCGTTCCAGGCGGCGTCGTTGATCTTGTCCTTCAGCGACACGCCGCCGGCCTTGGCGAAGCGGTAGTCCGGGTACATGGTCGGGCTGTGGTTGCCCCACACGATCAGGCTGTCGATGTCGCCCACGGCCACGCCGGCCTTGGCGGCGAGCTGGCTCAGCGCGCGGTTGTGATCCAGGCGCAGCATGGCGGTGAAGTTCTTGGCCGGCAGGTCAGGCGCCGACTTCATCGCGATGTAGGCGTTGGTGTTGGCCGGGTTGCCGACCACCAGCACCTTGACGTCGCGCGAGGCGACCTTGTTCAGCGCCGCGCCCTGGGCGGTGAAGATCTTGGCGTTTTCCAGAAGCAGGTCCTTGCGCTCCATGCCGGGGCCGCGCGGACGCGCGCCGACCAGCAGGGCCACGTCGGCGTCCTTGAACGCGACTTCGGCATCGTCGGTGCCGACCACGCCGGCCAGCAGCGGGAACGCGCAGTCCTCGAGCTCCATGATCACGCCCTTCAGCGCGGCCTGGGCCTTTTCGAGCGGCAGTTCGAGCAACTGCAGGATGACGGGCTGGTCCTTGCCGAGCATTTCGCCGGAGGCGATGCGGAACAGCAGCGAGTAGCCGATCTGGCCGGCAGCACCGGTGACGGCAACGCGGACGGGGGTCTTCATCGGGGTGTTTCCTTCGCTAGTTGATCGATGGTGCGGACGCGGGGCCCGCCAAGGTGATCGTGAATGAGGGTGCCAAAGCGCAACGCGCTTTCGAACGTGTTGGCCGCGCCGGGTGCCTTCAGAGCCGGTAGCCCAGCGGTTTCAGCCGGTCCTTGATCTCGTCCATGTCGTAGCCGTAGACGACCTCCTGGCCGACGATCGTCACCGGCACGCCGCGCGCGCCGACCGCGCTCATGGCGCGCTGGCCGGCGGGCGTGTCGATGTCGATGATGCTGTAGCGCACGTCGGCGAGTTCGAAATCCTTGCGCAGTTTTTCGCAATAGCCGCACCAGTCGGCGGCGAGCATCACGATGCGCTTGTCGCCGGTCTGGTGACGCGGGTCGTCGGGTTTGAGTTCCGCCTGGCGGGTGGCGAACCAGGCGGTGTCGCCCTTGTAGGCCAGCGCATACGCGCCGCCGGCCAGGCCGAGGATCAGCAGGACGGTAAGAACGCGCATGCGGGGCTTTCCTTGGCTACGTCAGTGATGGGACCGCGCCGGGCTCAGACGAGCTCGGCGAAGAATTCCTGGAACCGCTGCAGGCCCGGCGCGAGCTGCGGCGTCGGGCAGGTGTAGCTGATGCGCAGCGCGCGCGGCTCGCCGAACGCCGAACCCGGCACGCAGGCCACGCCCTTGGTTTCCAGCAGCGCGCTGCAGAAATCCATGTCGTTGCCGATCTTCAGGCCGCTCGGCGCATGGGTCTTGCCGAAGGCGACGCTGATGTCCGGGAATACGTAGAACGCGCCCTGCGGACGCGGGCAGACCACGCCCGGAATCGCGTTCATCACCGCCATGACCTGGTCGCGCTTGGCCTGGAACTCGGCGCATTTCTGGGTCGGCACGTCCTGCGGGCCCGACAGCGCGGCGACCGCGGCGGCGGTGACCACTTCGGGCACGTTGGTGATGTGGTTGGAGTTCATCGTGGTCACGGCCTGGGCGACCGATTCCGGCCCAGCCATGAAGCCCACGCGCCAGCCCGGCATGCCGTAGGTCTTGGACAGCGAGTCGATGAAGATCACCCGGTCGCGCAGTTCCGGGCGGGCATGCACGAAGTTGTGGTAGCCCAGGCCGTCGAACACCATGCGGTTGTAGATGTCGTCGGTGATGATCCAGGTGTCCGGATACTTCGCCACGACCTCGGCCAGCGCGTCGATTTCTTCCTTCCCGTAGACCATGCCGGTGGGGTTGGACGGGTTGTTGAACAAGAACACCTTCGGCTTCTTCGCCAGGGCGGCGTCGAGCTGCGCGGGAGTGAGCTTGTAGTCCTGCGAAGCCGGGCACGGCAACAGGTCGATCTTGGCGTTGACGATCTCGGCGATGTCGAGATAGCTGGTCCAGTACGGGGTCGGGAACGCGATCGTGTCGCCTTCGTCGAGCAGCGCTTCGGCGATGTTGTAGATCACGTGCTTGGCGCCGATGCCGGTGGCCACGTTGACGCGGCCGTAGCCGGTCAGGCCGATCTTGCCCATGTGCTCGATGAAGGCGTCCAGCAGTGCGTCGGCGCCGCGGTTGCTGCCGTACTGGCCGCTGTCTTTGGCCAGCGCGTCGCGCACGGCGGCGTAGACATGGTCGCCGGGCAGGAAGTTGGGAACGCCGATCGAAAAGCTGATGATGTCGCGGCCTTCGGCTTTGAGCCGCTTGGCCTTTTCGGCTACCTGCATGATCGCGCTGGGCTTGGCGCGACCGATGCGCCGGGCGAGCTGGGGCATCGTCTTGAACCTCGTGGGGTGGTGTGCGACGGAGCTGGTGCGGGAGAGGAGCATGCGCGGGACGGCGGTGGCGGCGCGTCGGCGTGCCCGGCAGCGGAAGAACGATGCTCCGGAAACGCCTGCCGGAACCACTGGTTCGAGCCGCAAAATGGTAGCACAGCGTCGCCGCGCCGCCGGCTTCGCGCCGGCCCGTTTACCGGCCCGCAGCGGTGTCTTCGCCGCCGTTCGCGGTGCCCGATCGGCCGCGCCGCTTTGCCCGGGCGGCCGCTTCGGCACGGCCCGGCGCGACATCGCCGTGGCTTGGGCAAGCGCCGCCCCGAAAACGAAAAGACGGCCTTGCGGCCGTCTTTCCTGTCCCGCATGTGGTGGCGAGGCTGCAAGGCAGCCCACCGGGCCTCAGGCGCGGGCGTTCTCGTCGAGCACCTTGTTCCAGTCGGCAACGCGCTCGGCCTTGGCGGCCAGGGCGCTGGCGACGTCGCCTTCGATCTTGACCGACTTGATCTTGTCGCCCTGCTTGACCGCATCGACCACGTCCAGGCCTTCGAGGACCTTGCCGAACACGGTGTGCTTGCCGTCGAGCCAGTCGCAGACGATGTGGGTGATGAAGAACTGGCTGCCGTTGGTGCCCGGGCCGGCGTTCGCCATCGACAGCACGCCGCGCTGGTGGCCCAGGCCGTTACGGGTCTCGTCCTCGAAACGGTAGCCCGGGCCGCCGGTGCCGGTGCCCTGCGGGCAGCCGCCCTGGATCATGAAGTTCGGGATCACGCGGTGGAAGTTCAGGCCGTCGTAGAAGCCGCGCTGGGCCAGATTGACGAAGTTGGCGACGGTCAGCGGCGCCTTGTCGGCGGCGAGTTCGACGCGGATCGGGCCGCGGTCGGTGTCGAAAGTGGCGATCAGGCTCATACAGCGGACTCCAGATGATGCGAGGGAATGGGGACTACGGACGTTCGGCAGCCGACATGGCGGCGCCCGGGACCATCCACAAGGGTACCCGATGGGCCGAATCGGCCGGTTGCCGGCCTGCCGCCGCGATTGCGCCGGGCAGCGGCCCAGCGGCGGCCCGACTCAGCTCCGCCGCCAGACGGCAGGGCGCCGGCCGACGCGGCTGGACCCGGGCCCCGCCTTGCCCTGTTCATAAATCTGGCCCCCGGGCGAATAAATCCTCGCCCCGCCGGCACTTGCCATGTTTGCCCGCTATAATGATCGGCTTACTTCCTCAGCTATAGCGCCTTCCGGCGTCCAATCGCATGTCCATCGAACGCCTGCGCAATATCGCCATCGTCGCCCACGTCGACCACGGCAAGACCACCCTCGTCGACTGTCTGCTCAAGCAGTCGGGCACCCTGTCCGAACGCACGGTGCTGGCCGAGCGCGCGATGGACAGCAACGACCAGGAAAAGGAACGCGGCATCACGATCCTGGCCAAGAACACCGCCATCACCTGGCAGGGCAACCGCATCAACATCGTCGACACCCCGGGCCACGCCGACTTCGGCGGCGAGGTCGAGCGCGTGCTGTCGATGGTCGACTCGGTGCTGATCCTGGTCGACGCGATGGACGGCCCGATGCCGCAGACGCGCTTCGTCACCCAGAAAGCCTTCGCGATGGGCTTCAAGCCGATCGTGGTGGTCAACAAGATCGACCGTCCGGGCGCGCGTCCGGACTGGGTCATCGACCAGGTGTTCGACCTGTTCGACAAGCTCGGCGCCACCAACGAGCAGCTCGACTTCCCGATCGTCTACGCCTCGGCGCTGCACGGCTACGCCAGCCTCGACGACGCCGCACGCTCGGGCGACATGACCCCGCTGTACGAAGCGATCATGAAGCACGTGCCGCCGCCGGAAGTCGATCCCGACGGCCCGTTCCAGATGCGCATCAGCCAGCTGGACTACAGCAACTTCGTCGGCCTGATCGGCATCGGCCGCATCCAGCGCGGCAAGGTCCGCCGCAACATGCCGGTCAGCGTGGTCGACCGCGAAGGCAAGAAGCGCCAGGGCAAGGTCCTGCAGGTGCTCGGCTTCATGGGCCTGGAGCGCCTGGAAACCGAGGAAGCCGAGGCCGGCGACATCGTCGCCATCTCCGGCGTCGCCGAGCTGTCGATCTCCGACACCGTGTGCGCGCTCGACACCCCGGAGGCGCTGCCCGCGCTGACCGTGGACGAGCCCACCATCAGCATGACCTTCCAGGTCAACAACTCGCCGTTCGCCGGCAACAAAGAGCTCAGCGGCGGCAAGTTCCTGACCAGCCGCCAGCTGCGCGAGCGCCTGGAGCGCGAGACGCTGCATAACGTCGCGCTGAAGGTCGAGGAAGGTTCCGACCCGGACAAGTTCCTGGTCTCCGGCCGCGGCGAGCTGCACCTGTCGGTGCTGATCGAGAACATGCGCCGCGAAGGTTTCGAGCTGGCCGTGTCGCGTCCGGAAGTCATCATCAAGGAAATCGACGGCAAGCTGATGGAGCCGATCGAGCAGCTGGTGGTCGACATCGAAGAGCAGCACCAGGGCGGCGTCATGGAGAAGCTGGGCACCCGCAAGGCGCAGCTGAAGAACATGGAATCCGACGGCAAGGGACGCGTACGCCTGGACTACATGATCCCGGCGCGCGGCCTGATCGGTTTCCAGAACGAGTTCCGTACCCTTACCCAGGGTTCGGGCTTGCTGTTCCACGTATTCGACCATTACGGCCCGAAGGAAACCGGCCCGATCGCCAAGCGCATCAACGGCGTGATGATCGCCAATGCGGCGGGCACCACCCCGGCCTACTCGCTTGGGCCGCTGCAGGAACGCGGCCGCCTGTTCGCCGCCGAGGGCGATCAGGTGTACGAAGGCCAGTTGGTCGGCATCCACTCGAAGGACAACGACCTGACCGTCAACGCGATCAAGCCCAAGCCGCTGACCAACATGCGCGCATCGGGCAAGGACGATGCGATCCAGTTGAGCCCGGCGATCAAGTACACGCTGGAGCAGGCGCTGGACTTCATCGAGGACGACGAACTGGTCGAAGTCACCCCGAAGGAAATCCGTCTGCGCAAGAAGTTCCTCACCGAAAGCGATCGCAAGCGCGCCTCGCGCGCGGCCTGATCGTCACGGCCGTCGCCCGATCGGGGCGACATCGCCCACACGCCTGTCCCGCTCGCGCGGTACGGGCCGGGGCCACGAAACGCGCGCCGCTGGCGCGCGTTTCGCGTTTCGCGTTTTGCGGCACCGGCCCGATCGCCGAATGCCCGATCGGCGCGGGAACCCTGACGCGCAACCGGGATCGAACGCGCACGCCCATACACGATCCGGTCGTGTCCGATCTTTGCCAGTTCGGTTTCCACCAGTTCGGTTTTCGCCAGTTTGACTTCCGCCAGTTCGATCGCAGCCGGTTCGGCGATCACCGGCCCGCTCCGCCTCGACCCGCCCCGCCTCGCCTGCATTCCGCCCCCGTCCGAACGATGCCCCCGCCCCGATGACCCCGACCGACTCCCACTACGACGGCGACCCCAAGGCCCATCCGGGCCTGCACCTGATCGCCGCGGTCGAGGGGATCAAGGGCCTGCTCGCCCTGTCCGCCGCGAGCGGGCTGGAATTGCTCGGCCCGGCGCCGTTGCAGCGCTGGATCGAAGAACTCATCAAGCGCTTCCATCTCGACCCCGAACACGGCTCGCTGGCCTGGCTCGCGCACGCGATCGACCCGCATGCGCTGCACCTCGCCGCCGGCGTCGTGCTCGGCTACGGCCTGCTGCACCTGCTCGAAGCCTGGGGCCTGTGGAAGGCGAAGGCCTGGGCCTCCTGGCTCGGTTGCCTCGGCGCCGCGGCGTACTTGCCGTTCGACCTGTATGCCCTGTACCGCCATCCCGGCTGGCTGGCCATCGCAGTTCTCACAATCAACGTGATCGTCGTTTGGGTTCTCGCCCGCGACCTGTTCAAACGGCGCCGCTGAGCCCGGCCGTCACGTTTCGGCGACAGCGCCGAGGCCGCCGGCACCGCAACGCGCGCATCGCGATCGGGCTGGAAATCACAGGCATCGCCCACCGGGCGGGTGTATCGTTTTGAGGTCGCGGCTCCGGCCGCGGCCGCAAGCCGCGGCTTCCGCAGCCCGGTCTGCGCGATGCACGGCGGTGCCCATGCGCGCAAACCATCGCCCGCGGTTGCGCCGCCCCGGCAAGACCCCACTCCCCAACGCGAGGAACGTACATGAAGACCTGGTCCAAGCCTCAGATCCGCGAAATCTCGGTCGGCTGCGAAATCAATTCGTACTCCTCCGGCGACCTGTTCTGAATCATGCCCGCTTCCGCCGTCGCAACGCGCGCGAGTCGTAACGCCGGCCCGATGGCCCCACGATGATGGAAATCCTCGTGCTCGGTGCGGCGGCCGGAGGCGGTTATCCGCAGTGGAATTGCAACACCCCCGGCAGCCGGCGCGCCTGGCGCCAGGAGCCCGGCCACAAGCGCCGCAGCCAGGCCAGCATCGCGGTCAGCGCCGACGGCGAACGCTGGCTGCTGATCAACGCCTCGCCCGATTTCCGCCAGCAGGTGCTGGCCATCGAGCGGCTGTGGCCGCAGCGCGGCCTGCGCCATTCGCCGATCGAGGCGGTGCTGCTGACCAGCGGCGAGATCGACCACATCGCCGGCCTGCTGTCGATGCGCGAACGCCAGCGCTTCGACCTGTGGGCCAGCGCGCGCGTGCTGCAGTTGCTGCGCGACAACCCGATCTTCGATGCGCTCGACCCGCAGTACGTGACGCGCAAGGCGCTGACCCTCGACGCGCCGCTCGAGGTGGCCGGACTCGACGCCCCGCTCGGCTTGCGCGTGACCCCGTTCAGCGTGCCCGGCAAGGTGCCCTTGTTCATGGAATCGCGCAGCGGCGGCGACCTGACCGGCTCGGCCGAGGAGACCGTCGGCCTGGAGATTTCCGACGGCGCGCAACGCTGCTTCTACATTCCCGGCTGCGCGGCGATGACCCCGGCCCTGCGCGAACGTCTGCGCGGCGCGGACCTGGTGTTCTTCGACGGCACCCTGTGGCGCGACGACGAACTGATCCGCGCCGGGGTCGGCCACAAGACCGGCGCGCGCATGGGCCATATGAATATCCTCGGCGACGACGACGGCGACAGCACCCTCGCCGCGTTCGCCGACCTCGAGGTGCGGCGCAAGCTGTTCATCCACCTCAATACCACCAACCCGGTGCTCGACGAGGCCTCGCCGGAACGTGCGCACATCGCCGCGCACGGCTGGGAAGTCGCCGAGGACGGCATGGAGATCAAGCTGTGATGGAGCTGGCTGTAATGGAGACCGGACCGTGAACGCGCATGCCATCGGAGCGAACCCGTCCGAGCAGCGCATCGCCGACGACGCGCTGCTGACTCCGGCGCAGTTGGAGGCGCGGCTGCGCGCGATCGGCGCCGAGCGGTATCACGACCGGCACCCCTTCCATGCCCTGCTGCACGGCGGCCGTCTGAACCGTGGCCAAGTCCAGGCCTGGGCGCTCAACCGTTTCGAATACCAGCGCTGCATCCCGCTCAAGGACGCCGCTCTGCTCGCCCGCATCGAAGACCCCGACCTGCGCCGCGTCTGGCGCCAGCGCATCGTCGACCACGACGGCGAACGCGCCGGCGACGGCGGCATCGCGCGCTGGCTGCACCTGACCGATGCGCTCGGCCTCGACCGCGACCTGGTTGAGTCCGGGCACGGCCTGTTGCCGGCGACGCGCTTCGCGGTCCAGGCCTATATCCACTTCGTGCGCGAACGCAGCCTGCTCGAAGCCATCGCCTCGTCGCTGACCGAGCTGTTCGCACCGAACATCATCGGCCAACGCGTCGCCGGCATGCTCGCCCACTACGATTTCGTCTCGAAGCCGGCGCTGGCCTACTTCGATTCGCGCCTGCACCAGGCGCCGCAGGACGCCAATTTCGCCCTCGACTACGTCAAACGCCATGCCCGCAGCCGCGAGCAGCAGGACGCGGTCTGCGCTGCGCTGCGCTTCAAGTGCGAGGTGCTGTGGTCGATGCTCGATGCGCTCTACCTGGCCTATGTCGTCCACGCGCCCGAAGGCCGCGCCGACCTGATTCCGCCGGGCGCATTCCGCCCCGCGCCGGAGCCCGAGCCGGAGCCCGACCCGCAGCCCATATCGGAGCCCGGCGCATGAGCGCGACGATCGACGCCCGCGCGGTGCCGCGCTTTCCTGCCGGCGTGCGCCTGCAGCACGACCGCGCCCGCGACCAATGGGTGCTGCTGGCGCCCGAACGCGTGGTCGAACTCGACGAGATCGCCCATGCCGTGCTCGCCCGCGTCGACGGCGCCGCCGACGTCGACACCATCGTCGCCGCGCTCGCGGCCGAGTACGGCGCCGACGCCGGGCAGGTCCGCGACGACGTGCTCGAACTGTTCGCCAGTCTGCTCGACAAGCGCATGCTCGCGGTCGCCGCGCCGGCCTCATGAGCGCCGTCGCCGCCCCGTCGGTACCGTCGCCGCACGCCGAACGCGTCCCGGCGCCGCCGCTCGCGGTGCTGCTCGAACTCACCCACCGTTGCCCGCTGTCCTGCCCGTATTGCTCCAACCCGCTGCAACTGGTCGGCCTGCGCGAGGAACTGGCGACCGACGACTGGCTGCGCGTGCTCGGCGAAGCCGCCGAACTCGGCGTGCTGCAGGTGCACTTCTCCGGCGGCGAACCGACCCTGCGCAAGGATTTGCCCGAGCTGCTGCGGCATGCGCGTTCGCTGGGGCTGTACTGCAATCTGATCACTTCCGGCGTCGGCGTCGACCGCGAGCGCTTGCTCGGCCTGCAACAGGCCGGCCTCGACCATCTGCAGCTGAGCATCCAGGACAGCGAGGAACGCGGCGCCGACCGTATCGCCGGTTATGCCGGCAGCCATCGGCGCAAGCTCGCCCTGGCGCGCTGGTGCGGCGAACTCGGCCTGCCGCTGACCCTCAACGCGGTGGTCCATCGCCATAACGCCGAGCGCGTCGCGGCGATGATCGAACTCGCGCTCGAGCTCGGTGCCGGCCGGCTCGAAGTCGCGCACACCCAATACTACGGCTGGGGCCTGAAGAACCGCGCCGCACTGATGCCGACCCGGGCGCAGCTCGACGCGGTCACCGCGGTGGTCGAGGACGCGCGCCAACGCCTTCGCGGCACGCTGACCATCGACTACGTCACCCCCGATTACTACGCGCGCCGTCCCAAGGCCTGCATGGGCGGCTGGGCGCAGCGCTTCGTCAACATCACTCCGGAAGGCAAGGTCCTGCCCTGCCACGCCGCCGAGAGCATCGCCGAACTGCAGTTCGATTCGGTGCGCGACCGCAGCCTCGGCGAGATCTGGCGCGAGTCGGATGCCTTCCAGCGTTATCGCGGCACCGACTGGATGCCGGAACCCTGCCGCGGCTGCGACCGCCGCGAAATCGACTGGGGCGGTTGCCGCTGCCAGGCGCTGGCCTTGAGCGGACGCGCCGACACCCTCGACCCGGTCTGCGATCGCTCGCCGGATCATGCCGCGGTACGCGAACTGGCCGAGCGCGAATCGCGGGCGCCGGCGCCGGAATTCGTCTACCGCAAGATCCGCCCCGCCGGCCGCGGCACGCCCTGAGCCACGCCTGCGCGCAGGTATCGGCGAAGCGCCGGCGTCCGCTGCGGTGTTAGGACAATCGCGTCAGGAGGCCGCCATCCGGCCGAACGGCGGTCTGCGCGGCGCCCGCGGAGCAGAACCTGCCTCGCCCAGGCCCGTGCGCGCGCGCATACTCGCCCGAGTCCCCGCAGGAATCCGCCATGTCCGCCACGCTCGCGCTGCGCCTGAGCGCCGTCGTGCTCGTCCTGGCCGTCGCCAGCTGCGCGGGCAACGGCGCGCCGCGCCCGACCC
>NZ_JBPKJP010000010.1:0-84730 GCF_051217035.1 Lysobacter sp. 1R34A | reverse complement strand
GCCGGGCGCAGCGGCGGGCGCGACGCGGCGCCGCAACGGCCACGCCAGCGGCAGGGTCGCGATCGCGGCGACGGCGAGCGTCCACATCGCCATCATCCAGCCCGAGGCGGCGATCACCGCCTGCACCAGCGGCGCGAACACGAACTGGCCGAGCGAGCCGCCGGCGTTGATGAAGCCGGCCGCCATCGAACGCTTTTCCGCCGGCAGACGCTGCGCGGTGGCGCCGATCAGGATCGAGAAACTGCCGGCGCCGGCGCCGGCCGCGCCGAGCAGGCCCAGGGTCACCATCAGGCCCCATTGCGAGGACACGAACGGGGTCAGCCCCATGCCGGCGATCAACAGCACGCCGCCGAACACCAGCACGCGGCCCGGCCCGCGTTGATCGGCCAGTGCGCCGAACACCGGCTGCACCGCGCCCCAGACGAATTGGCCGATCGCCAGGGCGAAACTGATCTCGGCGATGCCGAGCCCGGTGCTCAGGCCGATCGGTTTGACGAACAGGCCCTGCGACTGGCGGATGCCCATGGTGATCATCAGCATCGCGGTGGCGGCGAGCAGCAGCGGCCAATACGAAGCGGGCTTGATCGCGGGCGATGGGGACATCGTGCTCATGGGTTTCTCGGCGGCAGAGAGAACTGCGGGGAGGGATGGGACGAGCGTGGCGGTCGTGAGCATGGAGCGCGGGGCGTTGCGGACGGACAGCCGCGCGACGGTTCAAGACTGTGCTGCAGGGCGGCTTCGTCGAAGCGAACAGTCCGCTCTCGCACGGTGGCGAGCGGTAAGTAAGTCGAAGTATTTGCCCGATCCCGGCGTCGAAGCGGCGAGGTCGATGCGCGTTCTTGCGGTTCGTCGCCTGCCTGGGCTGGCGTCATTCCGGCGAAAGCGGGAATCCACGGAGTTCGAGCGCCCTTGCATGCAAGCCATCGAGCGCCGGCTCGGCTGGAAACAGGATGCGATGCGCCCTCGCCGGAACGGTCCAGGAACCCGGAACGAATCGCTCGCCTCGGCCCGCTCACGGGCCGTCGTCCTGCAGCTGCGCGATCGCGCGATCCAGTTGCGCGTGCAGAGCGGCGACGCCCTCGGCGCCGAGCCCTTGGTCGATCGCATCCTGCGCGCGGCGCCACAAGGGTTGCGCGCGTTCGATCACACGTTTGCCTTCCGCGGTGATGCGCAGGCGGCGTTGGCGCGCATCCACGCCGGGGACGGTCTCGATCCAGTTCGACTGCGCCAGCGGCTTGAGGTCGCGGCTCAGGGTGGTGCGGTCCATGCCGAGTTCGCGGGCAATCTCGCCGAGCGGCCGGCCCTGGCCGCCGGTGCGGCGCAGGATCGAGTACTGGTTCAGGTTGATCCCGGCCGGTGCCAGGGCCTGGTCGTAGCGCTGGCTCATCAGCCGCGCGAGCTTGCGCATGCGGAAACAGGTGCAGACGCTCTGGGTCGGCGTCGGGGCGGGGGCCGCGGGTTCGGTATCGAGGCTCATTATGTGTATATACACCTAATGGCGCCGCGACCGCAAACGCCGACACGAGGTCGGCGTCTGGGCCGCGGGGCAGCGTCAGGTCACGACTTGGAGAGAGATCGTTGCGAGCCCCGAAGTCAGTTGGCGCCCGGCGAAGGGCGCGTCGTCAGAAGAACACCCGCACGCCGAAATCGACGCCGCGGCCGGGCAGCACCACGCTGTCCTTGAGGAAGGAGGTGTGCACCCGTGCCTCCTCGTCGGTCAGGTTGCTGCCGTTGAGGAACACCTCGTAACCCAGGTTGCCGGCGTCCCAGTGATAGGCCAGATGGGCGTCGACCAGGGTGTAGCCGTCGGTCGGGGTTTCGTTGGCCGCGACCTTGTCCTGCTTCATGTAACGGGTCGCGCCGAGCGACGTGCGCCAGGAATCGGCGTCCCAGCGCAGCTCGCCGCCGACCCGGCCCGGCGCGATGCGCGGCAGGTTGCCGCCGTTGTCGAGCTTGGCGCGCACGCTGTCGCCGAACACGCGCACGTCGAACTTGCCGGCGTCGCCGTCGAACAGGTGGGCGATGGCCTCACCCTCGAACCCGGTGAACTTGGCGTCGGCCTGGCTCCACTGGCGCACCGGCAGGTCGTCCTCGATCTCGCCGGTGTCGACCAGATAGATGAAACCGTCGAAGCGAGTCTGGTAGGCGGCGAGCTTGGCCTCGAATTTCGCGCCGTGGTAATGCAGGCCGAGTTCGACCTGGTTCGCGCGCTCCTTGCGCAGCTCGGCATCGCCGATCTCGAACGAGGCGGTCGCCGCGTGCGGGCCGTCGGCGAACAATTCCTCCTCGGCCGGCGCGCGTTCGGCGCGGTCGAGGTTGAGGCTCAGGCGCCAGGCGTCGCTGAACTTCCACAGCGCGCCCGCCGACAGGCTGACCGGAGTGAAATCGCGCTTGGCCGCGCCGAACGGCGAGCTTTCGATCTTGTCCACGCGCGCGCCGAGTTCGAGCTGCAGCGGGTCCCAGTTGCGCTGCTCGGTGACGAACAAACCGGCGGCGCGGGTCTTGGTCTTCGGCACGAAGGCCTCTTCGCCGATCGCCTGGAACTTGCGCTGGTAGCCCTGTACGCCGACCGCGCCGACCCAGCCGGCGAACGGCTTGTGGGTCAGCTCCAGGCGGCCTTCGGTGGCGTCGCTGAGGAAACGCGTGCCGACCTCGTCGCCTTCGAACTCGATGTGTTCGTATTCGGTGTCGGCCACGCTCGCGCGCAGGCCGCTGAAGATGCCGAAGGCCTGGTTGATCCCGCCCTTTACTTCGAAGCGGTTCTGCTTCATGTCGATGTGCACCGGCGCTTCGCCTTCGAGCGCATCGCCCGGCTCGCCGGGGTTGCCGTAGCGGTCTTCGTAGCGCGCGGCGGAGAAGCCCAGGAAGCCCAGTTCGCCGACCAGCGAGGCGCCGAGCGCGCCGGTCTTGGTGTCGACGAAGCTGTTGCGCTGGCGGCCGAGCGGGGTCTCGTAATCCTTGTTGTTGCGGTACACGCCGTCGGCATGCAGGACCAGGGCGCCGTCGGCGCCCATCGCATCGACGCGGGCCATGCCGGTGACGCCGTCGTTGACGGTGTCGTGGCGGATTTCGGCGCGGCCGGACACGGTCTCGTCGAGCGGGCGCTCGGCGATGCGGCCGTCGACCACGTTGACCACGCCGCCGATCGCGCCGCTGCCGTAGAGCAGGGTGGCAGGGCCCTTGAGCACTTCGATCTGGTCGGCGAGGAAGGGCTCGACGGTGACGTTGTGGTCCTGGCTGACGGTGGACACGTCCTGGCTGGCCAGGCCGCCGGTCAGCACGCCGACGCGCGGGCCTTCCAGGCCGCGGATGATCGGGCGGCCGACGCCGGCGCCGAAGTTGGAACTCTGCACGCCGGGCAGCTTGCCGATGGTCTCGCCGAGGGTGGTGCCGCGCGCTTCGTCGAGCTTTTCGCCGGCCAGCACTTCGACCGGCTGGGCCAGTTCCTCGGCGCTGGACTGCAGCGGGGTCGCCGTGACGACAACGGCGTCGAGGCTGGTAGCCTTGTCGTGGCGGGTGTCGCTGGCGGTGGAGCCCGTGGGCGGCTCCTGTGCCTGGGCGGTGGCCACTACGGCCGGCAGGGCCAGGGTCAGGGCGAGAGTGAGCGCGCTGCGACGTGCGCCGAGGAATGAACGGATGGGCTTGGGCATGATGAACCGGCTGACGATGAACTGGCGGGGGATGGTGAAATGTTATAAAGTAACGTTTGCCAATTGACAACCATCCCAGAAGTCATCCCCCATGTCTTCATTGCTACGCGGCTTACTCGATCGAATCGGCGCCTTCGGCTCGCTGGCCTGCGCGATCCATTGCGCGGCGCTGCCGTTGCTGATCGCGGTGCTGCCCTCGCTAGGCCTGGCCGGTTGGTTCGACGACGGCTTCGAACTGGCCTTCGTGATCTTCGCCACCCTGCTCGGCACCGCCAGCCTGATTTCCGGCTATCGCCGCCACCATGCGGTGCGCGCGCTGTCGCTGCTGGTTCCGGGCCTGGGCGCGCTGTGGATCGGCGTGCTGTACCCGCCGCTGCACGGCTCGACCCTGCCGCACGCCATCGCCATGACCTTCGGCGGCACCCTGGTCGGCCTGGCCCACCTGGCCAACCTGCGCCTGAACCACAGCCACGTCCACGACGCCAGCTGCGCTCACTGAGCGCCTGCCGGCGCGGGCCCGAGCGCCCCGGATCGACGCTTGTGCTAGGCTTCGCAGCCTCGCGCGCGGCCGCGCAGCGCCGGAACCCGGGCCTCGGCCCCCGGCGATCTCGCCTGCAGCTTGCGCGGACCACCTTTCGATTCAACTGTAGAACGTCTTAATTAGGAGCACGACCATGGGTAAAGGCGACCGCAAGACCGCCAAGGGCAAGCGCTACAACTCCAGCTACGGCAATGCCCGCAAGGCCGTGAGCAAGGCGACCGGCACCGCCGCCGCGCCGGTGGCGAAGAAGGCCGCCGTCAAGAGCGCGACCAAGGCACCGGCCAAGAAGGTCGTGGCCAAGAAGACCGCCGCCAAGGAATAAACCGGCCTCAAGGCTGGTCGAGAAAGCCCCGCATCGCGGGGCTTTTTTTTGCCTGTCTTTCGGGCCTGTCTTTCGGCCCTTTTCCGGGCTTGCACCGCGCTCGACGCGGCGACGGCAGCCGACCGGAACGGTGCTTTCGGCCGGCGCATCGGCCATCGGGCACACACAGACAAGATGTAATTTTTTCATTAAGATGCGCGCGTTCCCGAGGAAGGGAACGGCCATCACATTTCGAAGGATCAAGGGGATTTATGAAGACGCAACTCGCGCTGGCGCTCGCGCTGGCCATGGCCTCGTCTGCGGCCGCTGCCGCCGACGGCCTGAGCTACAACTACGTCGAAGGCGGTTACTCGGTGCAGAAGTTCGAACTGCAGAGCATCGATGAAGACATCAGCATCCAGGATCCGAAGGCCGCCGGCGGTTACATCGCCGGTTCGTTCGCCGTGAACGATGCCATGCACCTGTTCGGCGGCTACCGCCAGGGCAGCGACGACATCGAAGTCAGCTACCTCGGCACCCGCCTGGGCGAAGCCGACATCGACTCCAAGCAGTACCACGTCGGCCTGGGCTACCACCACACCCTGTCCGACCGCGTCGACTGGACCGGCGAACTGAGCTACCTGCGCACCGAAATCGACGTCGAGGGCGAAGAAGCCGGCGAAGGCGACGACTACCGCGCCTCGCTCGGCCTGCGCGGCGATCTGGCGGCGAACTTCGAAGGCTGGGTCAAGGCCAACTACACCGACGGCGACGTCTACGACGGCGAATTCAGCGGCACGATCGGCGCTCTGGTCAAGTTCAACGAGACCTGGGGCATCGTCGGCGAAGCCGAATTCGGCGACAAGGTCAGCCAGTTCAACCTGGGTGTCCGCGCCAGCTTCTGAGCGGCTGCGTCTGTGCGATAGCGGAAGCCCGGCGCAAGCCGGGCTTCTTTTTTAAGGTTCACGCAGCCAGCAGCGGCGTCGATGCCGCGGACCTGCAGCCGGCCCGGCTCAGGACTTCTGCGCCAGCTTCTCGACCGCGCTCCACACCCGCAGCAGATTGCCGCCGAGCACCTTGCGGATGGTCTCGTCGGAATGGCCGCGCGCCTTCAGCCCTTCGATCAGGTTCGGATAGTCGGCGACCGACTTCAGGCCTTCCGGCAGCGCGCCGCTGACGCCGTCGAAGTCCGAACCGATGCCGACATGATCGGCGCCGAGCAGCTTGATGCCGTAGTCGATCTGGTCGAGCACCGCATCGATCTTGACCGCGCGCGGCGGATGCGCTTTTTCCCAGGCCTGGTCGAAGGCTTCCTGGCTCTGCACGGTTTCGCCGCGTGCGCGTGCGGCGGCCTGTTCCTTCTCGAACTTGGCGTTGGCGTCGAAATAGCCCTGGGTGTCGGCGGCCGAGGCCGGGTCGACGAAGGCGTTGCCGAACACGATCTGCACCACGCCGCCCTTCGCCGCGACCGCCTTGGCGAGTTCGTCGCTGAGATTGCGCTCGAAGCCCGGGGTGAAATGGCGCAGGCCGGAATGGCTGGCGATCACCGGCGCCTTGCTGCGCGCGAGCACGTCGCGCACCGCGTCGTCGGACAGGTGCGAAACATCGACCATGATGCCGAGCCGGTTCATTTCGTCGACGACCTGCTCGCCGAACGGGCTCAGGCCCTTCCACTTATGGCGCGGGTCGTAGGACGAATCGCTGATGCGGTTGTCCTGGCCATGGGCGAGGGTGATGTAGCGCACGCCGCGGGCGTGGAAGCGTGCGAGCTGGGCGAGGTCGTCGCCGATCGGCGCGCCGTTCTCCATGCCGAGGGCGAGCAGCACGCGCTGGCCGCGTTCGTGCAGGCGGTCCAGGTCGACCGGCGAACGCAGCAGGGCGAATTTGTCGGGATGGCGGCCGATCATCGCCTCGACCGCGTCGATCTGGGTGTGCGCGGTCTGCTGCGCGGTGCCGGCCGCGTCTTCGCCGGGCGAGGTGTAGATCGACATGAAGGCGACATCGAGCCCGCCCTGGCGCGCGCGCGGGTAGTCGAACTCGACCTTGGGCGTGTCGACGCCGAGGTCGTTCCAGCGACGCAGCAGTCCGCTCGGCGCGTCGATATGAGTGTCGACGATGATCGCGTCCTGGGCGAAGCGCTGGCCCGCGCTGAGGGGCTGGTCGGCGAGCGCGAACGGCGACGACAGCAGCAGGGCAAGAGCGAGAACGGTCCGCACGGTACCTCCAGAGTGGCAGCGAAGGCGGCGCGATGCCGCATCGGACGGCCAGCGTACAACAGCGCGCCGCGACTGCCTTGCGGCGGCGCAGCGTATGCGCAGATCGTCGGCGCGGGGCTCGTCCGGAGCGGCGCTTCAAAGGGTAGGAGCGGCGCAAGCCGCGACCGTCCGCGGTCCGATCGTTGCCTCGAGGATTCGGGCTAAAAAAGCCGGCGCCGATCGGTACCGAACCTAGCCGGCCGTATCGACCAACATCCGCCCGCCGGCGCACACCCGCTGGGCCAGGCCGCCGCCGAGCCAATAACACAGCTCCGACGGATGGCCGATGCGCCACTGCACGAAGTCGGCGCGTGCGCCGACCCGCAGCACGCCGCGATCGTCCAGGCCCAAGGCGCGAGCCGCATGCACGGTCGCGCCACGCAAGGCCTCTTCCGGGGTCAGGCGGAAATGCGTGCACGACAGTTGCATGGCCTGGCGCATCGACAGCAAGGGCGAGGTACCCGGGTTGCAGTCGGTCGCCACCGCCATCGCCACGCCGTGTTCGCGAAAGGCGTCGAGCGGCGGCAGCTTGGTCTCGCGCAGCACGTGAAACGCACCCGGCAGCAACACCGCGACCGTGCCGTGCGCGGCCATCGCGCGTACGCTGTCGAGCGAGGTGTGTTCGACGTGGTCGGCCGACAGGCCCTCGAAGCTTGCGGCCAGGGCGGCGCCGCCGAGGTCGCTGAGCTGGTCGGCGTGCAGCTTGACCGGCAAGCCGAGCGCGCGCGCGGCCTCGAACACGCGGCGAGTCTGCGCCGGGCTGAAACCGATGCCCTCGCAGAACGCGTCGACCGCGTCGACCAGGCCTTCGCCGTGCAGGCGCGGCATCCACGCGCAAACTGCGTCGATGTAATCGTCGGCTCGCCCGGCGTACTCGGGCGGCAACGCATGCGCGGCCAGATACGTCGTGCGCACCTCGACGCCGAGCGACGCGCCGAGCGCGCGCGCCACCCGCAGCATCTTGCGTTCGTTGTCGAAGTCCAGGCCGTAGCCGGACTTGATCTCCAGGGTGGTGGCGCCGTCGGCGAGCAGGGCGCGGGCGCGCGGCAGCGATTGGCGCAGCAGCTCGGCTTCGTCGGCGGCGCGGGTCGCGCGCACGCTCGACACGATGCCGCCGCCGGCGCGGGCGATCTCTTCGTAGCTCGCGCCCTGCAGGCGCTGCTCGAACTCGCGCGCGCGATCGCCGGCGAAGACCAGGTGGGTGTGGCAGTCGACCAGCCCCGGGGTGATCCAGCCGTCGGCCTCGATCACCGTATCGGCGAGGCCCCCCGGGTCGGCGCCGAGCGCGCTGCGCGGCCCGGCATAGGCGATGCGGCCGTCGCGCCAGGCCAGGACGGCGTCGGCGATCTCGCCGTAGCCTTGCGCGGCGTCGAGGGTGGCCAGCGAAGCGCCGACGATGAGGCCGTCGTAGCGGCCGCCGGCCGCGGGGTGGAGTGCGGTGCTCATGGGGCCGATTCTACATGGGGCGATTACGGCCGATTCAGCGAGACCGATTCATCGGGGCAGATTCATCGGGGCAGATTCAGCGAGGCTGATTCGATTTGGGCCGATCCTGTTGGACCGATCCTAATGAGCCTATCCTAATGAGCCGATCCTAATGGACCGATCCTAACGGACCGATCCCAGCCAACGCGCCGCGACGGTCGCATCGCGCGCCCGCGCAGGCGAGAATGCGCGCATGACGACCTCAGACCAAGCCGCTCTCTGGACGCCCGCCGGCTGGCGCCGCGACGACACCATCATCGAACGCATCGTGCCGGGCATCGCCAACCTGCATTCGCATGCCTTCCAGCGCGCGATGGCCGGCATGGCCGAGCGCCAGAGCGACCCGAAGGACAGCTTCTGGACCTGGCGCGAGACCATGTACCGCTTCGCCGGACGCTTCACTCCGGAGTCGCTGCACGCGGTCGCCAGCCAGTTGTATGTGGAGATGCTCGAGGCCGGCTACACCACGGTCTGCGAATTCCACTATCTGCATCACGCCCCGGATGGCCGGCCCTATGCCGACCCGGCGGAGATGTCGCGCGCCCTGATCGAGGCCGCGCGCGAAACCGGCATCCGCATGACCCTGTTGCCGGTGCTGTACATGACCGGCGGGTTCGACGAACGCCCGCTCGGCGAGCGCCAGCGCCGTTTCGGTCACGATGTCGATGCCTATCTGCGTTTGCTCGACAGCTTGCGCGTCGAGTCCGACGAACTGCTGAAAGTCGGCTGCTGCCTGCACAGCCTGCGCGCGGTGCCGCCGGCGCCGATGCGGGAGGTGCTGGCCGCCCTGCCGGACGACAGCCGCGTGCACGTGCACATCGCCGAGCAGGTCGCCGAGGTCGAGGACTGCCTGGCGATCCGCAAGGCGCGGCCGGTGCGTTGGCTGCTCGATCATGCGCAGGTCGACGAACGCTGGACCCTGGTGCACGCGACCCATCTCGATGCCGGCGAAGTGCAGGGCATCGCCGACAGCGGCGCGACCGTGGCGATCTGCACCACCACCGAGGCCAACCTCGGCGACGGCCTGTTTCCGCTGCGCGATTACCTCGATGCCGGCGGCGCCTGGGGCGTGGGCTCGGACTCGCATATCTCGGTGTCGCCGGTCGAGGAGCTGCGCTGGCTCGAATACGGCCAGCGCCTGATTACGCGACGCCGCAACATCGCGGTCGGTCCGCATTCGACCAGCGTCGGCGAGACCTTGCTGCGCGGCGTGGTCGCCAGTGCCGAGCGCTCGACCGGCTTCGATGCGATCGGCCTGGCCGGCGATTTCCTGACCTTGGACCGGGACGCCCCGGTCTTCGCCGGCGCGACCGACGAGGACTACATCGATCGCTGGTTGTTCAGCGGCAACCGCAATACAGTGCGCGAAGTGCATGTCGGCGGCCGCCGGCTGGTCGCCGAAGGCCGTCATCGCGACCGCGACGCCATCGCCGCGCGTTACGGCCGCACCTTGCGGGCCCTGCTCGCGGATTGAGGCGCCGCGCGTGAGTGATCGCGCGGCCGCGGCTCGCGCTCAGGCCGGCGCGAACAGATCGTCGATCGGCACCCGCCGCGGCAGCACGCCTTCGAGGGTGAGCAGGAATTCCTTGGTCGGCAGGCCGCCGCCGAAACCGGTCAGGCTGCCGTCGGAGCCGATCACGCGATGGCAGGGCAGCACGATCGGCAGCGGATTGCGGCCGTTGGCCGCGCCGACCGCGCGGGTCGCGGTGGGTTGGCCGATATGCCGGGCCATCTGCGCATAGCTCCAGGTCTCGCCCCACGGGATATGCATCAGCGTGCGCCACACCTGCAACTGGAATGGCGTGCCGTGCGGCGCCAGCGGCAGGTCGAACGCCTGGCGCGTGCCGGCGAAGTATTCGCCGAGTTGCCTGCGCGTTTCGAGCAGCACGCCGTTGTCGCCCTCGTGCCAGTCCGCGCCGCGCTTGACCGGATGCCAGGGCGCTTCGAACTCGATCACCCGCAGGCCGTCGTCGGCGCTGGCGAGCAGCAACCGGCCGACCGGACTGTCGATGTGCTGGAACGTGATCATGCGGCCTTCCGGGGTTTCTTCGTCGCAGCGGGTTTCGCGGCGGTTGCAGCGGCATCGCCGGCGGCCTTGCCGATGGGCACCGGCATGCTGTCGCGCCAGACGTGGATCACCGCATAGGCCCGCCACGGGCGCCAGGCTTCGGCGCGCGCGTTGAGCGCCTTCGCGGTCATGCGCACGCCGTCTTCGGGCACCGCTTTCTGCAGCACCAGGTCGTCGGCCGGGAATGCGTCGGGGTGGCCGAGCGCGCGCATCGCGACGTAGTGCGCGGTCCATGGGCCGATGCCGGGCAGGGCGACCCAGCGCGCGACGAAATCGTCGAGGGTGCGTTCGGCGCGGAAATCGACCCGGCCGTCGAGCAGCGCGCGCGCGACCGTACGCACCGTATCGGCGCGGGCCCGGGTCAGGCCGATCTGGGTGAGGTCGGCGTCGGCCAGGGCTTCCGGCGTCGGGAACAGATGTTCGAGGCCGGCGGCGAAAGGCTTGGGCAAGGCTTCCCCGAAGCGCTGCGCGAGCCGCGTCGCCAGGGTGCGCGCGGCGGCGACGCTGACTTGCTGGCCGAGGATCGCGCGCACCGATATCTCGAAACCGTCCCAGCCGCTCGGCAGGCGCAGCCCCGGGCGCTTCGCCAGCAAAGTCTTTAGTCGCGGATCGACCGACAGCGCCGCGGCGATCGCGTTCGGATCGGCGTCGAGATCGAACATGCGGCGCAGGCGGTTGGTGATCTCGAGCAGGCGCGCCGGCTTCGGCCCGTGCAGTTCCAGCTTCAGCGCATGCTCGCCGCCGGGCCAGGCGCTGACGCGCAACCAGCCGGGCGTATCGATCGGGCCGATCACCCGGCTGTAGCTATGCGCATCGACCGCTTCGACGCCGGGCAGGGCGCGGCCGCGCAGGAAGTCGAGCATCGCCGCGAAGTCGTAGGGCGGGCGATAGCCCAGGCGCAGGATCAGGCTGTCGCCGTTGCCTTCGGGGCTTTCGTTCGGGCGCCGGCGCAGATCGCGCGGCGCCATCCGGTAGGCCTCGCGAAAAGTAGTGTTGAAACGGCGCAGGCTGCCGAAGCCGGCGGCCATCGCGATCTCGGTGATCGGCAGGCGGGTTTCGGTCAACAACTGCTTGGCGAACAGCAACCGCCGCGTGCCGTGCACGCCGATCGGCGGCGCGCCGAGGCGCTCGACGAACAGGCGCCGCAACTGGCGTTCGCCGACGCCGACGCGTTCGGCCAGCGTCGCTAGCGGTTGATCGGCGAGCAGGCCTTCGTCGATCAGCTTGAGCGCGCGCGCCACCGCGGCGTCGCCGCGCCGCCACGCGCCTTCGCCCGGCGACAGCTCCGGACGGCAGCGCAGGCAGGGCCGGAAACCGGCGGCTTCCGCGGCCGCGGCGTGGCCGTAATAGACGACGTTCTCGCGCTTGGCCGCGGGCGCCGGGCAGACCGGCCGGCAATAGATGCCGGTGCTGGTGACCGCGGTGAAGAACAGCCCGTCGAAGCGCGGGTCCCGGCTGAAACGGGCCTGCTCGCAGACCCGCCAGTGCGGCAGCGAAGCGGTTGGGGCGGGGGTGATGGGGGCGTCCATGGAACAAGGCTAGCACCGGCGAGGGGGTGGGACTCGCCGGATTCGGACATGAATACCGGAGGGTGCGCTCGTCTTGTGGGATCGTTGTGCGGGGTTCGTCAGCAGGTTGATGCGGCTTGAGGCTAGGAGCGGTGCGGGCCGCGACCGCGGGGCTTCGGGCTGATGCGGTTCGTGCTTGACGCCGTCGTGATGGCCCTGGGCTTGGTTCGAGTTCTAGCTTTGGCTCTGGCTCTGGCTGCTGCTGTGCGTAGCCTCGCTCGGGCGAATGCAATAGAAAACCCGAAGGGCGGCCCGCAGGGATGCAGGCCGTTTTTCATCGGGACAGGGATGTCCCTTATGTAGATCCTTGCGTTGACAACGAACGCGCGGGCCTGTGATTCAAAGAAAAGCAACTTCTTTGGTTACCTTTCTTTTGTTGCTTCAGACAAAAGAAAGTAACCCGCCGCTTTAGTGGCGGAAGCTTTGCACTTGATCTTGGTCTCGTTCGATAACGACGCGCCGCAACCGCCACAGCGATGTCGCGGCTTGCGCCGCTCCTACCCCTGGCGAAAGCACGCCGCTTCGATGAACGACATAAGCCTTGGTGCCGCTGCGCGTTCCGCGGTCGCGACTCACGTCGCTCCTACAAAGGGAGTTCGCTGCACCCTGAGTAAAGAGCAAAGCTTCCGTCCGCTGATGCGGCCGGGTTACTTTCTTTTGCTGGCCCAAAAAATGCTAACCAAAGAAAAGGCCTTCCCTGCCAGGGCACCAGGCCACACGATCGGTGCCGACGCAGGGATGCTCCATACAGGCCAGTCATGGCCTGCTTGCGCACGGCCTGCATCCCTGCGAGCCGCCCTCCGGGTCTTCATTTGACCGGCAAAGCGGCGAAGCAAATCAAAAACACGGCAACGGCAACGGCAATCGCAACTGCGAGGCTGGGCTCTAGGGTAGAAGCGGCGCAAGCCCCGACCACGAGGCTTCAGTCTCGCGGCGCAGGCCGCCCCTTGGTAGGAGCGGCGTAAGCCGCGCCCACCTCCGCCGCCGCGCATCCCGCCATGCGGGGGCGAAGCGGCAGCAACGGTTTCCTCCTCTGCCGCGCCGCGCCGTGCGCCGCCGCGCTCAGGGCTCGCGCAACGCCGGCAGCAGCGGGGCGATGTCGCCGTCGTTGTGCGCGGCGGGAATGCCGATGAGGCGAGCGAGCAGGGGATAGACGTCGACGTTGTCGATCGCCGGGATCGTCGCGCCGTGTTTGAACGCGGGGCCGCGGGCGACGAAGATCGCGCGCATCGAGGGCAGGGCAGGGTCGTAACCGTGCGAGCCGCGGATCTGGCCGAGGCCGGCCTTGGGCAGTTTGTCGCGTTCGATCGCGTCCCAGCCCTCGTGCATCTGGCAGACGATCGGCGGTACCCGCGGATGAGTGCCGTAGTGCCAGCGCTCGGGCAGTTCGGTCTTGCGCCAGCAGTCGTAGCTCGCATGCGCCCCGAGCACGCGTCGCTCGACTTCGGCTTCGTGGCCGCGGTTCGGAATGATGCCGATCGATTGGCCGACCGAGGTCACCACCGCTTGTTCGGGCGTGACCATGTCCTCGACCGCGATGCGATGGCCCGGGGCGACTTCGGCCATGCCGTGGTCGGACACCAGCACGATGTTGACCCGATCGAGCTGCCGGCGTGCGGCCAGGCCGTCGAGCAGGCGGCCGACGGCGGCGTCGATGCGCGCCAGGACCTCGCGTACTTGCGGGGAATCCGGACCGTGCTCGTGGCCTTGCTTGTCGAGGGCGTCGAAGTACAAGGTCGCCACATGCGGACGAGTGGCCGCGGGTTCGCCGAGCCAGGCCAGCACTTCGTCGACGCGGGCGTTCTCGTCGACGGCGGCGTCGAACGGGCGCCAGCGGTTCGGGCGCAGGCCGTGGATCGGTGCTTCGCTGCCGGGCCAGAACAGGGTCGCGCTGCGCAGGCCGGCTTTTTGGGCGCCGATCCAGATCGGCTCGCCGCCGTTCCACCAGCGGGTTTCGCCGACCGCGCCGCGGTCGGAGATCTTGAACCGGCCCAGCCGTTCGTCGCTCATGCTGTTGTGGACCACGCCGTGGTGGTCGGGGCGCAGGCCGGTGACCAGGGTGTAGTGGTTCGGGAAGGTCAGCGAGGGGTACGACGGAGTCATCCACTGCGCGCGCACGCCTTCGCCGGCGAAGCGTTCGATGCGCGGGGTCAGGCCGAGCTCGAAATAGCTCGCGCGGAAACCGTCGATCGAGATCAGCAGCAGCGGGGTATCGGCCGGCGGCGCCACCCGGGGCGGCGGAGCGCAGGCGGCGAGGAAGAGGATGAGCAGGGCGGACGCAGCCGCGCAAAGAATCGAACGCATCGCGACATGATAACGGCAGGCGGTTGCCGGCCGATGTCAGGCCGGCGGCGCTCGCGACCGCGCGGCAATCGGCCAGAGTCGGCATGTTCTGCGCATGCTTCGGACACGGGCCGGCAGGGTCCCGGCCCGACCCCGGTTAGCGTCCCGGGGTAGTTGGCCGGCATGACTTCCGTCGCTGGCATGCTGGCGGCAGCGAACCGATAGTGAGCCCAACCCGCCATCGAGTCGCCGCCATGCGCCCTGCCGTCCGCGCCGCCCGCTTGTCTTTGTGCCTGGTCGTGGCGTCGATCGCGGCGGCGGACACGGCGCAGACGCCGAAGCCGCTGCCGGTGGCGCCGTTGAGCGACGACGAATGCGCAGTATGGGCGCGCGAGCTCAGCTTCGCCGCGTCGGTCGCCGAGCACGACGCCAAGGCCTTCGCCGCACATCTGCACGAGCAGGCCGCGTTCGGTTCCGGCAGCCCGCAACCCACCCGCGGCCGCGATGAGATCGCCAGGCGCTGGGCCGGCCTGATCGAGGGCAAGAGCCTGCGCCTGCGTTGGTACCCGGCCCGGGTCACCATCGGCGGCGCGCGCGACATCGCCTGGTCGACCGGGCCGGCGCTCTATCAGAAGCTCGAGCCCGGCGCCGAGCCGCGCTATTCGCTCGGCGCCTACCAGTCGGTCTGGCACCGCGGTCCGGACGGGGTGTGGCGGGTACTGTTCGACGACGGCCTGGTTCCGCGCCCGGCCACCGAGGCCGAGGCGATGGCCTTCCAGAACGGCCGCCGCGAGGCCTGCCCGCGAGGCTGACACGCGCCTAAACGACCGGCGCGCCCGCAGGTTCGGCCGCCTCGGCACAGGCGTATCGTGGCTTGGCACATTGGAACGGTATCGAAGCCCGTGCCCGTCCACAGGAGCCGCCCCATGAAACGTCTGATGTTCGCTGCGCTGTCGAGCGCTTTCGCGTTCGCAGCGGCCGCGCAAACCCCCGCCGCGCAAGTCGACGCCCAGGTCGGCGCGAAGGCGTCCGTTCCCGCCGTCGCCGAAGCCGATGTCCGCGCTGGCGTGCGGGCCGATGTCCAGGCCGATGCGAGGCTCGCCGCCCAAACCGACAAGGCCGGCAAGCACAGGCACGACCCGAATTGCCTGCGCCATACCGGTTCGCGCCTGCAGCCGCGCGGCAAGGACGGTTGCATCGGCGGCGCCGGCCGCAGCTACAGCCGCGACGACCTCGACCGCACCGGCGAAGTCGACGTGGGCGAAGCACTGCGCAAGCTCGACCCGCGCCTGTATTGAGCGCGGATCGCGCCACGGTTCCGGTCCGGACGCGAGTCCGGGCCGTCCTGAAGCCCGGCCCCGTGCCGGGCTTTTTTATGGCCGGGCCGCCAAGAGTCGCGTGCGCGGCGCTCAGGCGCCGATGCCGTCGAGCAGCCGCTGCAGCGAGGCCTCGTAGAAGCGACGGAACTCGCGCTCGTCGTAGCTGAAGCGGCCGGCGCGGTACAGCGCGATCAGGCCGTGGGTGTGCGCCCACAGGGTCATCGCGATGTCCCAGGCATCGCCGGCGCGCAGGCGCCCGGCCTGTTGCGCTTCGAGCACCACGTCGGCGACCACGTTCAAGGTCGGCGAACGGCGCGCGCGGAAATCTTCCGGGTAACGCCGCGCCTGTTCGCGCCGCATCGAGAAGGCGTGGTCGAACAGATGCGGATGAGCCAGGGCGTAGTCGAGATAGATGCGTTGCACCGCGAGCAGGCGAGCGATCACGTCGCTGCCGTCGTTGCGCGCGTTCCAGTGGCGGGCGATCTCCTGGAAGCTGTCGTCGCTGATGCGCTGGAGCAGGGCTTCGCGGTTCGGGAAGTGACGATAGATCGCCATCGGCGTGATGCCGACCGCCTTGGCGATGGCGCGCATGCTCACCGACTCGGCGCCGCCGCGCTCGAACAGGGCACGGGCGGTGCGCAGGATGCGTTCGGCGGTGGCGGGCGCGCTCATGTATACAGCGTATACACTTTGCCGCCGATACGACACATCGGCCCGGATTAGGCGCTTGCCGACGCGTCGCGACGGTCGCGGCGCTGGCTGGGACCGAGAGTGCGGCGCGATAATTCCGCTCTCCCCAGCCGATCGGAATCGCCATGTCCGCAGCCACCCGCAACGATCCCAGCCGCGTCGTCCGCGCCCCGCGCGGCAGCGAAAAAAGCTGCAAGTCCTGGCTCAGCGAAGCGGCGTTCCGGATGATCCAGAACAACCTGGACCCGGACGTGGCCGAGAATCCGGCCGAACTGGTGGTCTACGGCGGCATCGGCCGCGCCGCGCGCGACTGGCCGTCCTTCGACGCGATCCTCAAGTCGCTGCGCGAACTCGAAGACACCGAAACCCTGCTGATCCAGTCGGGCAAACCGGTCGGCATCTTCCGCACCCATGCCGACGCGCCGCGCGTGCTGCTGGCCAACTCGAACCTGGTGCCGCACTGGGCGACCTGGGAGCACTTCAACCAGCTCGATAAGCAGGGCCTGATGATGTACGGCCAGATGACCGCCGGCAGCTGGATCTACATCGGCTCGCAGGGCATCGTCCAGGGCACTTACGAAACCTTCGTCGAGATGGGCCGCCAGCACTACGGCGGCGACCTCAGCGGCAAGTGGATCCTGACCGCGGGGCTTGGCGGCATGGGCGGCGCGCAACCGCTGGCGGCCTCGCTGGCCGGCGCGTGCTCGCTCAACATCGAGTGCAAGCAGAGCAGCATCGACATGCGCCTGCGCACGCGCTACGTCGACGAGCAGGCCGGCGACCTCGACGACGCGCTCGCCCGCATCGCCAAATACACGGCCGCCGGCGAAGCCAAGTCGATCGCCCTGCTCGGCAATGCCGCCGAGGTGCTGCCCGAGCTGGTGCGCCGCGGCGTGCGCCCGGACGCGGTCACGGACCAGACCAGCGCCCACGATCCGGTCCACGGCTACCTGCCGATCGGCTGGAGCGTCGATCGCTGGCTGGCCGAACAGAAGAGCGACCCCGACGGCGTGCGCGACGCGGCCAAGAAGTCGATGCGGGTGCACGTCGAGGCGATGCTCGCGTTCCAGCGCCAGGGCATTCCGACCTTCGACTACGGCAACAACATCCGCCAGATGGCGAAGGACGAAGGCTGCAGCAACGCCTTCGATTTCCCCGGCTTCGTGCCGGCCTACGTGCGGCCGCTGTTCTGCCGCGGCGTCGGCCCGTTCCGCTGGGTCGCGCTGAGCGGCGATCCCGAGGACATCTACAAGACCGACGCCAAGGTCAAGGAACTGATTCCCGACGACGCGCACCTGCACCGCTGGCTCGACATGGCGCGCGAACGGATCAGCTTCCAGGGCCTGCCGGCGCGGATCTGCTGGGTCGGCCTGGGCCTGCGCGACAAGCTCGGCCTGGCCTTCAACGAGATGGTGCGCAACGGCGAGCTGAAGGCGCCGGTGGTGATCGGCCGCGATCATCTCGACAGCGGCTCGGTGGCCTCGCCGAACCGCGAGACCGAGGCGATGCGCGACGGCAGCGACGCGGTCAGCGACTGGCCTTTGCTCAACGCGATGCTCAACGTCGCCGGCGGCGCGACCTGGGTCTCGCTGCACCACGGCGGCGGCGTCGGCATGGGCTATTCGCAGCACTCAGGCGTGGTCATCGTCTGCGACGGCAGCGAGGAGGCCGACCAGCGCATCGCTCGCGTGCTGTGGAACGACCCCGGCACCGGCGTCATGCGCCATGCCGATGCCGGTTACGAGATCGCTCAACAATGCGCGAAAGAGCGCGGGCTGAAACTGCCGATGCTCTGATCGGTCAATCGGTCAGACGCCGAGAAAACGGCCCGGCTTGCGGGCCGTTTTCTTTGGTGGCACGACGGTCAACCCGGAATGGCCGGCTCGACCAGCCGCTCGAGCAGGGTCAGCGACTCCTGCCAGCCGAGGTAGCACTGCTCGGCGGGGATCGCATCGGGGATGCCTTCCTGCACCACTTGGACTTCGGTGCCGCAGGACACCGCGCGTAGCGTGATCGTGGTCACCATGGTGCCGGGCAGGCCGGGGTCTTCGAAGCGGTCGTCGTGGACGATGCGTTCGTTCGGCACCAGTTCCAGATAGGTGCCGCCGAAGGCGTGACTGCCGCCGTTGGAGAAATTGGTGAAGGCCATGCGGTACTTGCCGCCGACCCGAGCATCCAGCTCGTGCACGGTGCAGGTGAAGCCGTCCGGCGGCAGCCATTTGGCCAGGGCGGCGCCATCGAGGAAGGCGCGGTAGATGCGCTCGGGCGGGGCGGTGAAAACGCGGTGCAAACGTACGGTGCCGGTCATGGGTAGTCTCCGTAAGAGGTGAAGCCCTCACTGTGTCCGACGAACGCGAGAGGCGCGAATCGACATGCGAGGCATGGATCCGCTTCGGCCCCGGATGGGAGCCGGTGCGAAGGCGGCCGCGAGGCGGCGGCACGCGGGTTCAGGTTGTAGCGCAGCGCGCGAGGCCTGGCCAGTCCGCGCCCTGTCGATTCGGATTCCCGCCGTTCGTCGTACTGTTGTCACTGGCGAATCGGGCATGTCGCCCTATCATCCGTCGGTGCGACCCTACAGGAGCACACGATGACCCAAGAACCGACCGCCGCCGTGGCCGAGCCGGCGCCGCATTCGTTGTGGAGCGATCTGCGCGACGCCATCCGCGGCACCGATGCGGACTACACCAAGATCCCCATGCGGCGCGCGGTGTTCCTGCTCGCAGTGCCGATGGTGCTGGAACTGGTGCTGGAATCGACCTTCGCCGTGGTCGACATTTTCTTCGTCGCCAAGCTGGGGCCGTCGGCGGTGGCGACGGTGGGCCTGACCGAGAGTTATCTGTTCCTGCTGTATGCGCTGGCGATGGGCCTGGCGATGGCGGTGACCGCGGTGGTGGCGCGGCGGATCGGCGAGGGCAAGCCCGAGGACGCGGCGATCACCGCGGTGCAGGCGATCTTCATCGCCGTGCTGGTGTCGCTGCTGCCGGCGCTGGCCGGCATCTTCTACGCCCAGGACCTGTTGCGGCTGATGGGCGCCGACGCCTGGAGCATCGAACACGGCTATCGCTATACGCAATGGATGCTCGGCGGCAACGCGGTGATCATGCTGCTGTTCGTGATCAACGCGATCTTCCGCGGCGCCGGCGACGCGGCCATCGCGATGCGGGTGCTGTGGTTGTCGAACGGCCTCAACATCCTGCTGTGCCCTTTGCTGATCTTCGGCCTCGGGCCGGTGCCGGCGCTCGGCATCGAGGGCGCAGCGATCGCCACCAACATCGGCCGCGGCGTCGGCGTGCTGTTTCAGCTCTGGGTGCTGTTCCGCGGCGGCAAGCACATCCGGGTGACGGCGGCGCAGTTCGTCTGGCGCGGCAAGATGCTGTGGAACATCGTGCGCACCTCGCTCGGCGGAGTCGGCCAGATGATCGTGGCGATGACCTCGTGGATCTTCCTGATGCGCATCCTGGCCAGCGTCGGCAGCGAGGCGGTGGCCGGCGCGACCATCGCCATCCGCATCATGATGTTCACCATGATGCCGGCCTGGGGCATGTCCAACGCCGCCGCGACCCTGGTCGGGCAGAACCTGGGCGCCGGCCAACCGGAGCGCGCCGAGGCCTCGGTCTGGCATATCGGCTGGTACAACATGGCCTACCTGGTCGTGGTGTCGGTGCTGTTCTTCCTGTTCCCGACCCAACTGGTCGCGTTCTTCACCGACGACCCGCAGGTGGTGACGATCGGCGCCGAATGGCTGCGCATCCTGTCCTACTCGTTCTTCATCTACGGCTGGTGGATGGTGACGGTGCAGGCCTTCAACGGCGCCGGCGACACGATGACGCCGACCAAGATCAACGTGGTGTTCTTCTGGCTGATCCAGATTCCGCTGTCCTACCTGCTCGCGATCACCCTGGATTGGCAGCATTCGGGCGTGTTCTGGGCCGTGTTCGTCTCCGAAACTTCGGTCGGCGTGTTCACCCTGTGGCTATTCACCCGCGGGCGTTGGAAGTCGGCCCAGGTGTAGCGGGCGGTGGCGTCATGGGCGGAAGATCGCGCAGGCCGAGTCTGCGCGTCATGAGCGGAAGATCGCGCAGGCCGAGCCTGCGCGATCAGCTGCCGTAATCGAGATACCAGTACGCCGCCACGCAGGCGGCGACGAAGGCCAGCCAGAACAGGCTTCCGGCCCAGGCGAACAAAGTGATGGTGGGGCGCCCGCGTGCGCAGCATCGGAAACAACAGCACCCATCCGGTCCAGTACGTCACCGAACGCAGCGCCTTGCAGACCAGCTCGACGCCGGCTCCGAACAGCTCTCGAAGGACGAATTCCGCCAGCGAATCCAAGGCCATGCACTGTTCCTTCAGCGGCTGTCCAAGGGTCGAGCATATAGGCCGGCCGGGGCGGCGGACTGAGCGCCGCCTGAAGCGCTCCTGCCCAACCCGTCGGAGCCGCCCGGGCTCAGCGGTCCGACCACACCGCCAATTCGTAGCCGTCCGGGTCGATGAAGTGGAAGCGGCGCCCGCCGGGGAACTCGTGGCTGGCGACGATCTTCGCGCCTGCGGCTTCGATCCGGGCCTGCGCCTGCGCGAGGCCGTCGGCGTAGAGCACGATCAGGGCGCCGCCCGGGCGCGGCGCGCCGTGGATGAAGCCGCCTTTCATGCGGCCATCGTCGAATTCGCAGTAGTCGGGGCCGTAGTCGGTGAAGGTCCAGCCGAACGCCGCGCCGTAGAAGGCCTTGGACGCTGCGATGTCGGCGACGGCGAATTCGATGTAGTCCAGGCGCAGATTGCGGTCGGAAGCGGTCATCGGGGTGCCTGTGTGGGAGAAGGCGCTGCGCTCAGCGTCGGCGCTCATCTTATCGCCGCGTCGATCGGGCCGGCTGCGCCGATGAAGAAGCGCGGCTTGCGCAGCGCCTACCCCGAAACGCCGCCGCCAGCGGTAGGAGCGGCGCGAGCCGCGACCGCGATGCGGCAGGCGCTGCGATACCGAGCGACCGTCGCGACCATTCCGCATTCGACTTCGCGCAGCGCTCGTCGCAGCCGCGAGGGCCGCCCTCGCGCAGCGCAAACGAAAAGGGCTGCCGTCGCCGGCAGCCCCTTCGATGCATCGTGTCGCGAACCTGGAACTTACTTCGACAGTTCCAGCGCGAGCGAGGACACCCAGCCCTTGTTGCCGAGTTCGTCTTCGACTTCCCACATCGCGCCCTGTTTGGTGCCGGTGGGGTAGAGCATCATGCCCGGATCGAGCGGACGCACGACCTTGCCGCTGCCGGAGGCATTGGCGAACAGGCGCGCGGCCTTGACCACGGTGACCGCCTGCTGCGAGTTCGACGCCGACGGGTTGTCCGACAGACCGCCGAGTTCGGCCACCAGGTTGGTGTAGGCCTGCAGGTAGGCCATCGTGATGACCTGGCCGACTTCGGTATTGGCATAGCCGGACACGCCGGCGCCGCCGAGGCCGCTGCTGCCGAACAGCGCGCCGCTGGCGCCGAAGCCGATGTCGGTCTTCTTGGCGCTGCCTTCGGCCATCGCGACCTGCTCGGACGAGCGCACGTCGGTCACGGTCAGGACCACGTCGGCGGTCTTCTTGCTGAAGTTGAGGTTGCTCGCCACCGCGCCGGCCTTGCCGCCGATCAGGCCGCCGAGCAGACCGCCGATGGCATTGCCGCCGGCGTTGCTGTTCTTGGAGATCAGGTCGGGCACCAGCACGTAGTCGGCGGCGCGCACCTGGCCCTTGCCGATGTTGGACTTGTTGCGCAGCTGGCCGCTGGAGGCGAGGTCGCGTTCGCGCATGGCCATGTCCATGCCCGCGCCGCGGTCGACCAGGGTAAAGCAACGCGACTTCTGCACGAACACCTTGATCAGCTTGCTCGGCGCCGGCAACTGCTGGCCGCTCCACCAGTTGACCGTGTCTTCCGGCTCGATCACCGAAATCGCGCCCAGGTTCTTCGAGCAGGTCGGAATCTGGTTCATTTTTTCCGCACGCAGATCCTGCGCGCTCTTTCTCTGCGCCCAGGTCGGTGCGGCGCTCAGCGCCACGCCCAATCCGATCACGCATGCCACCGCTTGAATTCCCCTGCTTGCCGTCTTCATCGTTTCTTCCTTAATACTGCTTTCCTGTTTGCCGCGACACGATGATCGCGACGCCTGACGGAGTCCGTTCGTCACCCGGCTTGCGCTGCGCGTGCAGCGGGAGGTCGCCGGGGCCCCAGACGAAGTCGGACGCGACGGATCGCGCCCGAGTGGAGACTCGCCCGGCAATGATAACGTGATCGCCGTCCGCTTCAGGTCACCCACCCGTCGGCTTTGACAGGCGGTCGCGGCCGGCGAGACGGGGCCGGCCTAAAAGGGCTGGCTCGCAAGGGTTGGCCCGCAAGGGCGGGCGCCCTGCGCCGCATCGTTCCCCATCGAGCCCCGCATCATGTTGAGCACGCTTGCAGTCGCCAATTACCGGTCCCTGCGGCAGTTGGTCCTGCCGATGGGGCGCCTGAACCTGGTCACCGGCGCCAACGGCAGCGGCAAGTCCAACCTCTATCGCGCCTTGCGCCTGCTGGCCGAAACCGCCCAGGGCGGGGTGGTGCCGGCGCTGGCGCGCGAGGGCGGGCTCGGCTCGACCCTGTGGGCCGGCCCGGAGACGATCTCTCCGCGGATGAAACGCGGCGAAGTGCCGGTGCAGGGCTCGGCACGCACCGAACCGGTGGCGCTGCGGCTGGGTTTCGCCGGCGACGAGTACGGCTACGCGATCGACCTCGGCTTGCCGACGCCGAGCCTGTCCTTGTTCGCCCACGACCCCGAGATCAAGCGCGAAGTGATCTGGGGCGGGCCGTTCCTGCGTCCGGCGAGCGTGCTGGTCGACCGGCGGGGGGCGATGGCGCGGGTGCGCGACGGCCGCGCCTGGCGCATCGCCGCCGAGCACCTGAGCCCGTTCGAGAGCCTGTTCGGCCAGATCGCCGACCCGCAGGCCGCGCCCGAGGTCCTGAGCCTGCGCGAGACGATTCGCGGCTGGCGTTTCTACGATCATTTCCGCAGCGATGCGCAGGCGCCGGCGCGGCAGCCGCAACTGGGCACGCGCACGCCGGTGCTGAGCCACGACGGCCGCGACCTCGCCGCGGCCTGGCAGACCATAGTCGAGATCGGCGACCCGCAGGCGCTGAACGAAGCGGTGAGCGATGCGTTTCCGGGCGCGCGCGTCGGCGTGGCCGGCGACGGCGCGCGTTTCCTGCTGGAGTTCTCCCAGCACGGTCTGCTGCGGCCGTTGTCGGCGGCGGAACTGTCCGACGGCACCTTGCGCTATCTGCTGTGGATCGCCGCCCTGCACACGCCGCGGCCGCCGCCGCTGATGGTGCTCAACGAGCCCGAGACCAGCCTGCATCCGGACCTGTTGCCGGCCCTGGCGCGGCTGATCGCGCGCGCGGCCAAGCGCACCCAGGTGTGGGTCGTCTCGCACGCCTCGCGCTTGATCGCGGCGCTGGAGGCCGAGGCGAGCTGCAACACCATCCAGCTGGAAAAGCAGTTCAGCCAGACCGGAGTAGTCGGGCAGGGCATGCTGGACGCGCCGGCCTGGTATTGGCCGGAGCGGTAGCCGACTCGCGGTCGCGGCGGTAGCTGCAACAGCAACGTCAACAGCAGCACGGCAACGGCAAATCCCCCCGGCCCTCCTTTTCTAAGGGGAAGCGCCTCGGTTTGATGGAGGATGCTGCCTTCGTGGTAATAGTAAAGTGCTTTCGTGGGACGCAGAGAAGGAGCCGTCTTCGGACCGACGCTCCGGCTGTTCCCCCGTTGAGAGGGGACGGGGGATTTGCTCTTGCTGCTCCCATCCGCAGCGAACACCACCACCTTCGGCCGTGCGCTGCTTTCACCCGCGCCCTCTACCCGCATACCACCGCCGGGTTGGCCGGATCCCACGCGACCAACTGCGGGATACGCTCCACCAGCAAGTCGATCGCCGCGCGCGTGCGCAGCGGCAGGTAGTGGGTGTGCGGCCAGACCGCGTTGATGCGGCTGCCGATCACCCGGTCGGCGTACATGACCATCTGCAGTTCGCCGTTGCGTATATAACGCGACAGCATCCAGCACGGCAGCTGGGCCAGGCCGGCGCCGGCGACCGCGGCGTCGGCGATCGCCTCCAGGTCGTCGAAACGCAGGCGTGCCTCGACTCTGGGTTCGCGCACTTCGCCGTCGTCGTCGCGCAGGCGCCAGGGCACGTTGTGGCCGTTGCGGCCATAGACCACGGCCTGGTGGCCTTCGAATTCGTCGATGTTGCGCGGCCGCCCGCGCCGCGCCAGGTAGTCGGGCGAGGCGCAAATGCCGAGCCGCTCTTCGGTGAGCTGGCGCGCGGCCAAGGTCGAGCTGTCGGGCAGGCGGCCGACGCGGATCGCCAGGTCGTAGCCGTCCTCGACCAGATCGACGACCCGGTCGCTGAAGGACAGGTCGATGTCCACGCGCGGATGAAGGCGCGCCAGCTCCAGCATCACCGGCGCCACGCAGCGGCGGCCGAACTGCACCGGCGCGCTGACGCGCAGGCGGCCGCTCGGTTCGCGCCGGCCGCTGTCGAGCGCGGCCTCGGCGGCGTCGAGTTCGGCCAGGGCTTTGACGCAGCGTTCGTAATACGCCTGGCCATCGTCGGTGAGGCTCTGGCGGCGGGTGCTGCGGTTGAACAGGCGCACGCCGAGCTGCTGTTCGAGCCGGGCGATGCGCTTGCCGATCGCCGAGCGGGTCACTCCCAGGCGCTCGGCCGAGACCGCGAAACTGCCGGCCTCGGCTGCTTGGACGAAGGCGACGATGCCGAGCAGTCGGTCGTTGACGGCCATATTGGTTCCTGTTGCGCTACAGAATGTGGATGGAGAAGAGGCACTGCGGATATATCGGAAGCGATATCGTAGCGCCACTCGATCGTTCCGGCCGCGCTTTCCCGACCGCCGGCGGTCGCCTCCCTCCCCAGACAAGAGACAGACATGAAGGCTTATCGCATCGACAGTGGCGCCGGCATCGCCGCACTGGAACAGTTCGAGCGCGCGTCCGCGCCCCTCGGCGCCGGCCAGGTGCGGGTACGGGTCCGCGCGGTGTCGCTGAACTTCCGCGACCTGATGATCGCCAAGGGCAGCTACCTGAGCGGGCCGGCGGCGCCGTTCGTGCCGGCCTCCGATGCGGTCGGCGAAATCGTCGAAGTCGGCGCCGGAGCCTCGCTGTGGAAGGTCGGCGACCGCGTCGCGACCAGTTTCTTCCCGCATTGGCTTCAGGGCGCGCCGACCCCGCACGCCACCCGCGAGGCCTTCGGCGCGGTGCTCGACGGCGTGCTGGCCGAAGAGATCGTGATCTCCGAGCAGTCCGTGTTCGCGGTGCCCGAGCATCTCGACGACGCCCAGGCCTCGACCCTGACCTGCGCCGGCGTCACCGCATGGAACGCGATGTTCGTCGAGGCGAAATTGCAGCCCGGCGCCAGCGTGTTGCTGCTCGGCACCGGCGGGGTGTCGATCTGGGGCCTGCAACTGGCCAAGGCCGCCGGCCTGAGGGCGATCGTCACCTCGTCGAGCGACGAGAAACTCGTCCGCGCCAAGGCGCTCGGCGCCGATGCCACGGTCAATTATCGCAGCACCCCGGAATGGCAGCACGAAGTGCGCGCGCTGACCGGCGGCCGCGGCGTCGACGCGGTGCTCGAGGTCGGCGGCAAGGGCACCTTGCAGCGCTCGATCGACTCCGCGGCGATGGGCGGCACCATCGCCATCATCGGCGGCGTCAGCGGCTTCGCCGGCGAGTTCGATCCGTTCGCCTTGATCACCGGCGCCAAGCGCCTGTCGGGCATCTATGTCGGCAGCCGCGGCATGGCCGAGGACTTGTCGCGCTTCGTCGGCGTCAACCGCATCGTCCCGGTGGTCGATCGCGTGTTCGGTTTCGAGCAGGCACGCGAGGCTTACGACTATCTCGACGCCGGTGCCCACTTCGGCAAGGTCGTGATCCAGGTCGCCGGCTGAGCGCCGCCCGAGCCGGGGAATGCCGACGGCGGCCGCGGAACGTCCGCGGCCGCCATGGCTGCTTGCGGCGTGGCGCGGTTGCGACTTTCCGCCGATGTGCGCGGCGTGGCCGGTGTGCGATCTTGAGCGCAACCCCCTCGATCGAACCCGCATGAACACCGCCTCCACCGCTCCCTCGAATACCGACGGCGAGGCCGCGCGCATCCGCCGCGCCGGCGCCGACGACGCCGGGGCGCTCGCCCTGGTCGGCGCGGCGACCTTTCTGGAAACCTTCGCCGGCATCCTGCACGGCCGCGACATCGTCGAGCATTGCCGCCGGCAGCACGCCCACGCGGTGTATGCCGATTGGCTCGGCGACGCGAGCGCGGCGCTGTGGCTGGCCGAAACCGAGCAAGGCGCGGCGCCGGTCGGCTACGCGGTGCTGACGCCGCCGAAGCTGCCCTTGCCCGACCTGGGCGAGCACGACCTCGAGCTCAAGCGCATCTACCTGCTTTCGCGCTTCCACGGCGGCGGCGTCGGCCGCGGGCTGATGCGGCAGGCGGTCGCCGAAGCGCGCACGCGCGGCGCCCGCCGCCTGCTGCTCGGCGTGTACGCCGGCAATGCGCGGGCCTTGGCCTTCTATGCCCGCAACGGCTTCGAGCAGGTCGGCGAACGCCGCTTCCAGGTCGGCGGCAATACCTACGGCGACGCCATCCTGGCGCTGGGCCTGGGTTGAGCGTGCGGCCTTGAGCGTGCGCATCGAACCGCTGAGCGCCGGACGCATCGAGGCCGCGCTGGGTCTCGACGGCAGTTTCCTGGTCGACTCGCGCCTGAGCCTGCGCGCGAGCGACGGCGTCATCGGCTACGACATCGTGCCGCTGCCGCCATACCGCAAGCGTTACCGCGACCAAGCCGACGATGACGACCTGCGCGAGTATCTCGACGCCGGGGACCGCATCGCCTTCGTGGCGATCGAGCAGAACGAGACGATCGGCCGCGTGCTGGTGTCGACGAACTGGAACGGATACGCGTTGATCGACGACATCGCGGTCGACGCGGGCCGCCGGCGCAGCGGCGCAGGCGCGGCATTACTGCAGCGCGCGATCGGCTGGGCGCGGGATCGCGGTCATCCGCGCCTGATGTTGGAAACCCAGGACCATAACGTAGCCGCCTGCCGCTTCTACGCACGCCACGGCTTCGTTCTTGGCGGTTTCGACCGCTTCCATTACGGCCACGATGCCGCGGTGAGGCACGAGACCGCCTTGTTCTGGTATCTGGATTTCGCCGCGGCCGGCTGAGCGAACGCGTCCGCGCCACTGCAGCGCGACCAACGGGCTCAATCGGCGGCGTGCTGGCTCGCCAGGCCGAGATCCAGACGCACCAGACGGCCGAGACGGTCGCGACGCTGCGCACGCAGATACCAATGCTGCGCCAGCCGTTCGATCCGCAGCGGCGGCCGCACCGGTTCGCCCCACAGCGCGAGTTCGTAATGGCGCTCGTGCAGCCAATACAGCAGGCGGTTGAGCTCGGCCTCGTCGTCGGGCAGGCGCAGGTCGGCATCGGCGGGCGGGCGCGGCAAGGCCTGCGGCCCCAGTTCGAGCCAACGCGCGAAGCTGCCGTACAGGGTGTACTCGAAACCGGCCGCGCGGATCGCCTCGAGTTCGGCGCGGGTGCTGTCGAGGCAGACCGTCTCGGGCATCTTCTGGAACACCAGCGCGTATTCGTGGCTGCGGTCGCTGCGGGTGGCGCCCGGCGCCCGCGGTTCGGCCTCGCGCGGGTAACACAGCAGGCGCTCCTCGCGGGTCACGAACAGCTCGCCGAGCAGGCGGCCCAGATCCCAGGCCAGCGGGAGCATGCGGCCGTCGATGACCAGGTTCTCGGCCGTCGCGATGCAGAAGCCGCCTTCGGGCAAGGCCTTGCGCACGGCATGGAAAATGTCGCGCAGACGCTGCAGGTAGGCGGCGTAATCGTGTTCGTCGTAAAGCTGGCCGGGGTTCGCGCCTGCCAGCGGCCAGCGGCAACCGAAGTAGGGCACGTTGGTCAGGCACAGGTCGATCGGGCGCGGGATCTCGACCTGCGGCAGGCCGCCGATCGCGATCGGCGCATCGACGCCGTGGCGCGCCAGGCGTTCGCGCGCGAGTGCGGCGCGGCCGGGGTCGATCTCGGTGCCGCAAGCGTCGCGGCCTTCGAGCGCGGCGGCGAGCAGGGTGGTGCCGAAGCCGCAGAAGGGGTCGAACACGCATTGCCCGGGCCGGGTGAAATGGCGCACGAACGGCCGCATCTGGTCGACCCAACCGCAGTCGCGTCCGCCCAAGGGGTCGCGCTCGCGCAGGTCCTCGGGCAGGCGATGCTCGGGCGGGTCCGGCGTCGGCACCCACCAACTACGGCTGTCCATGCGCGGGCTCCCACAGGATGTCGCGGTCGGGCTGCCACCCCGCGCACAGGCGGCCGTTGGCATGGAACACCAACTTGTAGAGATCGCCGCTGGCATGGCGGCGATGCATCGCGCCGTAGTCGGAGGACTCGAAGACCACGTCCAGGCCGCGAGGCTCGTCGCGCAGGCGCAGGTTCCAGAAGTAATAGCCTTCGGTGATCCGTTGCGGCGTCATCCGCGCCCACCACGGCGCGGCCATGCAGTCGGCGAGCATCGCTTCGATGGCGACGCGCTCGCGCTCGATGTAGCGGCGGCTGCCGGTGTCGCGGTAGTCCGGCCCGAGCCGCGAGAACTCGCGGAAGATCACCGTGCCGGCGCCGCACTGCCGGGCCCAGTTTAGATAAGCGTCGATGCCGGCGGCGTCGTCGACGCCGCCGTGCTGGAGAATGCAGACCTGGCGCAGCGGCAGCGCCTCGGCGATGCGGCGCGCGACGCCTTCGAACACGGCGGCATCGGCGATGGCCTCGCGTTCGCGAAAGCGCATGATGGCCTGGTTGCGCAGCGGCTCGGGATGATGGCGCGACAGCTCGACCCAGGACAGGCCGAAGCCTTGCAGTGCGGCGATCAGTTCGTCGCCGCGTGCGCGCGCGAAGCCGGCGCCGTTGCTGTAGAGCACGCGCTCTTCGACCGCGACCCCGTCGCGTTCGGCCGCGGCGAGCGTGCCTAGCAATTGCAGGAACCAGGTTTCGTCGTCGCTGGCTTCCAGCCCCGACAGCGACCAGGACAGCGGTACGCCGCGCAACTGCGCCAGCGCCTGCGACAGGCTCGCGAAATAGTCGGCGCCCGGCCGCAGGGTCTGCGCGAGCGGGCCGCCTTCGCTGGGGCGCAGGGTTTCCGAGCAGAACCGGCAGCGCGCCGAGCAGGCGCGCGCGGACGCGTAGGGCGTGAAGGTGATGGGTTGGGCGAAGCGGTAGTCGCGGCCGTTCAAGCGGTGCGAGTACCAGCGCGCGGCGTCGTCGCCGGGAGCGCGACGGGCGAGGTGCGGGGTGGCCGCGCGCAGGCGTTCGAACAAGGGCGAAGCAGCGCTGAGGGGCAGGCTGGCCGGGTCGGCGGCGGCAAGCCCTTCGAGAGGGGCTGGCATGGGCGGGCTCCTGAGGGAGGCGTGCGTGGTCGGGTGGTTATGGGTGAGGGGCTGCGTTCGCTTTGGCGTCCGTAGGAGCGCCGCCCTCGCCCTGCCCTGACCCTCTCCCGCAAGCGGGAGAGGAAAACCGTTGCGTCGCGCTTGGCGACTGTTTCGCTGCGGGGAGGGGAGACCGTCGCGTTGCGCTTGGCCCCTCTCCCGCTTGCGGGAGAGGGGCTGGGGCGAGGACCGCTTGCCAAGCCTCACCGCCAGGGCCTCAATCAACCCTCGTCTCAAAGCCGCGCCGCGTTGGCCAGCGCGCGCACCTGGGCGAAGGTCCAGTCGTTGACGATGCGGCCGTCTTCCCACACCGTCACCATCGCGTCGTCGAAGCCCATCGGCTTGACCGCTTCCTCCAGCGAGGCCGCTTCCGGCGGCACCGGCACGGTCTTGAAGTGGCCGTATTCGCGGTGGCGCACCAGAGTCATGCGGCCACGCTTGCTCGACTTGCCCTTGTCGGTGACCGGGTCCTTGTAGACGTCGATCCATTCGCCGTCGATGCGCGCGGCCGAGCACTTGAGCGCGAACTTCTGGGTGTCGCGGTCGAGCCGCTGCAGCAGGGCGCCGCCCATGCCGAAGGCGAGGTTGTCGGTGGCGTAGCCGTAGCTGGTGATGCGTTCGAGGATGGCGCGGATGCTGGTCGGGTTGATGCCGTCGCCCTGGATCACCCGCACGTGGTTGAGCACCTTGTAGCCCTTGCCGTTGACGGTGTGGCCGAAGGCTTCGTCGAGCATGCTGACGCACTGGTGGACGACGTCGACCGGGTCGCCCGAGTCCGGCCGCACCACCAGGGTCGCGCCGGAGGCGATGACCTCCTCGCGCAGGGTCTTGCCCCAGTGCTCGCGGATCGCATGGAAGATGTCGTAGCTGTCGGAGACCACCGCGACGATCGCGCCGGGCTTGCCGAACTGGGTCAGCATGTTGCGGTAGGCGTCGACCTCGTGCTCGCGGCCCCAACTGGTGATGGTGCTGTGCTCGGCCGCCGGGATCGAATAGCCCGCCATCGGCTCGTGGTAGTAGCGGCGCGCCAGCAACAGGCCGGAGACGGTGTCGGTGCCGAGGAAGTTGACCAGGTGCGCGGCGCCGCCGAACGCCGCCGATTCGGTGCTCGACACGCCGCGCGCGCCGAAGTCGTGCAGCTTGAACGGCAACTGGCCTTCCGGGTCGTCGCTGGTGCGTTCGAGGAACTGGCGGATGGTCTGCTTGGCGTGCCAGCTGATCGTCGCCACCGTCACCGGGTACCACAGCCGCAGCAACAAGGTTTCCAGGTACGAGGGCACCCAGTAGGCCTGCGGGTCGGTCGATTCGATCGTCACCAGCGCCTGATGGGTCGGTACCACGGTGCCCTCGGGCACGGCGCGGATGCGGATCGGCAACAGGCCGCCGTGGGTGTCGACGATATAGCGCCACCCGGCTTCGTTGAAGGGCTCGCCGTGGGCGGCGAACAGGTCGCGCGCCTCGTCGATGTCGGCGTGGGTGACCGGCTTGGCCAGGTATTCCTTGAGGATCGCCTGCAGGCCGAAGAACACCGTGCGGTCGTGCACGCCGCCGCGCGATTCCACGTAGAAGAAAGTGGCGTCGGTGCCGGGCGGGTACTGCAGCCAGTGGCTGGCCTTGTAGCTGTCGGTGTTGAGCAGCAGGTTGTCGAGGCATTGCATGACGGGAAGCTCCTTCGCGTCGAGTGTGTCCGGCGGTCTGTCCACCGGCGGAAGCCGGGCGATCCGGACGGATCAGCCGCGGCCGAGAAAGTATTCGAGGATGTGCAGGTGGTCTTCGTACAGTTGCGGGCCCATCTCCAGCGCTTCGGCCACCGCGATCCAGCGCGCCTTGTCGGCGTCGTCGCCGCCGCGCACCGGCGGCAGCTCGCCGCTCGGGAACTCGAAGTGGTAGGCGTGGGTGATGGTGCGGCCGCGCGAGCTGCGCTCGGGGTGGTCGAACACGCGCTCGCCTTTCAGCGAACCCTTCAACACCGGCAGCGGCAGCTTGAGCCGGGTTTCCTCGCGCAGTTCGCGCAGGCAGGCGTCGAGCAGGCTCTCGCCCTGGCCGACGAAGCCGCCCGGCAGGGCCCACAGGCCCTTGCCCGGTTCGGCGCGGCGGCGCACCAGCAGCACGTGGCCGGAATGCACGACGACCGCGTCGGTGGTGACGAAGGTCGGCGGATACGGCGCGTCGGCCCAGGCCGCGCGGTAGCGCTCGATGAACTGGTACTCGGCGACCAGTTGGGTGAAGGCCGGCGAACTCTTGCGGAAGGCTTCGAGCATGTCGAACACCGGGCCGGGCACGTTGGCGCGGATCAGCATCAGGCCGCCGTGGCTGTCGATCTGGTTGGCCTCGAACAGATAGCGGCGCAACTCGGTGGCCGACAGGGTCGCGGTGTGGCTGACGTCGACCAGCGGCCACTGCGGAAACTCACGCAGGTAATAGCTGGAGGCGTCCTTGTCCATGCCGACCAGGCCGACCCGCGCTTCGCTGCCGCCGCCGTCGTGGCGGACCGCCTCGGCGACGGTGCGCTGCACGCTGGCGATCCACTGGCTCTCGTTGTAGAGATGGTCGCGCAGCGGCTGCACGATCAGGCGATCGCCGGCATCGGACAGGGTGGCCTGGATCATCACCGCGCGCTCGGCGACGGTGAAGGGGTTCTTGATGGTGCGGGGGGTGTCGGCGGAACCGACCAGGAAGATGACCTTGCGGGCCTTGCCCAGCGCGTGGCGGGCGACGGCGGCGTGGCCGTTATGAAAGGGCTCGAAGCGCCCGATGAAAACGAGGTAATCGAATTCGATTGCCATGAGAATCCCTCACGGAGTTGAGTCGCCGCCGGTCTGTCCGAGGGCGTGGGGAAAATGCTACGCCGATGACGCGCGCCGTCAAGTGCCGGCGCGCGCCACGACGCGCGCCTACAATCGGCCGACTTTGCATGGAGGCGGCGATGGCGATGATCGTTCCGGAGTTCTGGGCCGAAGCCCGGGTCCACCAGGCTTTCGACAAGGGCCACGCCTCCGGCCGCCGCTCGCTGACGGTGCGTCGCTTCGGCTGGTCGGACGCGAGTCTCGCCGAGGCGCAGGCGATGGCCGACGCCCGGGCGCGCGAGGCGTTCGACCGCATCCTCGCCGGCGAATCCCTGCTCAAGCGCGAACCGCGCGTGCCTTACGACGCCGAAGGCCTGCCGATCCGCGAGCAGATCGTCGAGCGCGACGGCGACCTCGTCGTCACCCGCAACAGTTATGGCGCGCGATGCCTCAACACGCCCGAGGTGTTGTTCGCCGACGTCGATTTCGACGAGCCGGTCTCGGCATGGCGCAAGGGGTATTTCTGGACGTCGCTCGCGCTCGCCATCGCGGTCGGCGCGGCGACGCACTGGGGCCTGGGCGTGCTGACGATGGTCGCGGTGCTGTGGCTGTTCGCGCTCGCCGCCGGCCTGCAGTCGCGGCGCAGGCACCGCGCCGACGGCGGCCCGGAAGGCCGCGCGACCGCGCGCATCCGGGCCTTCGTCGCCGCGCATCCGGACTGGCATCTGCGTTTGTATCGCACGCCGATGGGGCTGCGCCTGCTCGCCATGCACCGGGTGTTCGACCCGAACGAGGCGGCGGCGATCGAGTTCTTCGAGGCGATCGGCGCCGATGCGCATTACGCGCTGCTGTGCCGGCGCCAGCATTGCTTTCGCGCCCGGGTCAGCCCGAAACCGTGGCGCATCGGCATGCACAGCTATCTGCGGCCGCGTCCCGGCGTGTGGCCGATCGCGGCCGAGCGCATGCCCGAACGCGAACGCTGGGTCGCGGAGTACGAACGCAAGGCCGAGGGCTATGCGTCTTGCCGCTTCGTCGAAGCCTTGGGCAGCAGCGACTACGTCTCGGCCACGCGCAGCGTGCAGCGCGCCCACGACGACTGGTGCAGGGCGACGACGACCTTGCCCCTGGCCTGAAGAAACGACGGCCGCGCCCGAGCGCGCGGTTCGCCCGCGCGGCCTGGACAATGGCCTGGAGCGGCGCGTGAGCCAGCGCGTGACCAGCGCGGGCTCCGGCGAGCCGCGTCAGGCGCCGGCGACGACCTCGATCCTGACGCCCTCGCAGGCCACGGTCTGGCCCGCGCGGATCTTGCAGGTCTTGCGCAACTCGACCTGGCCGTCGACCCGGACCGCGCCGCTGGCGACCATCGCCTTGCCGGCGCCGCCGCTGTCGCACAAGCCGACCAGCTTGAGCAATTGGTTGAGTTCGACGTGTTCGTGCTGGGCGTCGAGTTCGAATCGGATCGGTTGCATGCGGGCCGGGCGTGAGCGGGTGGGGCAGGGTCGCAGTGCTGAGACCTGGGCGCAAGACGTTTGCACCGCCGCGGGCGTACTCTCGCGTATGCAGTCGGCCCCCGCAGCTCGCGCGATCGGGCTCCGGCCGGGTTCCGGCCGGGCCGCAACGCCTCTCCACCGCCTCGAGGACGCATTCCATGAAGAAAGCCCAGTACGCGCAGCGCGGCCCGGTGCCGCAGGACGTCATCGAGGCGGTCGAGTTCGAAGCGCCGCCGCTCGGCGCCGGGCAGGTGCTGATCGAGGTGCTGGCATCGCCGATCAACCCCTCCGACGTACTCACATTGACCGGCGAGTACGGTCTGCTGCCGCCGCTGCCCGCGGTCGGCGGCAACGAGGGGGTGGGGCGGATCGCCGCGGTCGGGCCCGAGGTCGCCCATCCGCAGGTCGGGCAGACGGTGTTGCTGCCGATCCAGGGCGGCACCTGGGCCACTCACCTGGTCGCCTCGGCCAAGGGTCTGGTGCCTTTGCCGGGCGACGCCGACCCCAAGCAACTGGCGATGATCACCATCAATCCGCCGACCGCCCTGCTGATGCTCAGCGAGTTCGTCGACCTGCAGCCGGGCGACTGGGTGATCCAGAACGCGGCCAATTCCGCGGTCGGCAGCTATCTGGTCCAGTTGGCCAAACTGCGCGGCCTGCGCACGGTCAACGTGGTGCGGCGCGAGTCGGCGGTCGAGGCGGTGCGCGCGGCCGGCGCCGAGGTGGTGCTGGTCGACGGCGACGATCTGGCCAAGCGGGTGCGCGAGGTCACCGGAAAGGCGCCGATCAAGCTCGGCATCGATGCGGTCGGAGGAGTGGCGACCCAACACATCGCCCAGGCGCTCGGCGAGGGCGGCATCCTGGTCAACTACGGCGCGATGAGCGGCGAGGCCTGTTCGATCTCGCCGGCCTCGTTCGTGTTCCGCGACGTGACCCTGCGCGGGTTCTGGCTGTCGCGCTGGTTCCAGGCGGCGACGCCGCAGCGCCGCGCCGAGGTGTTCGGCGAGATCGGTCGCCTGGTCGCGACCGGGCAACTGACCGCGCGGGTGCAGGCGACCTACGGCCTGGACCAGATCAAACAGGCGGTCGCCGCGGCCGCCGCCGGCGAGCGCGACGGCAAGATCCTGATCCTGCCCAACGGCCCGGTCTGAGGCGACGGGCATGAGCATCGAACTGCAGATGCTGGCCTGGTCGATCGTGCTCGCGATCGTGCACTTGCTGGTCGCGGCGGGCTTCATGACCGCGCAGCGCGGCCTGCGCTGGAACGCCAGCGCACGCGACGGCACCCCCGAGCCCCTGACCGGGGTGGCCGCGCGGGTCGACCGCGCCTGGCGCAACTTCCTCGAAACCTTCCCCTTGTTCGCCGCCGCGGCGCTCGCGGTCGGGCTGGCCGGGCGCGGCAACGACGACACCGCGCTCGGCGCCCAGCTCTACTTCTGGGCGCGGCTGGTCTACGTGCCGGTGTACGCGGCCGGCATTCCCTACCTGCGTTCGGCGGTGTGGGTGGTGTCGCTGTGGGGCCTGATCAAGCTGGTCTGGGCGCTGTTCTGATCAGGCCGGGACGGCGGCCGACACGGCGGCGTTTGCGCAAAGCGCGCGTTTCGCGCTCGCGCTGAGCTGCTTGATCGCGTACTCCGCGCGCTGCGCCGATGAACGGTCGGGGTGCGGGAACCGCGCCAGCAGTCGCAGCGGCGGGTGCGAACGGGTGTAGCGCGCGCCCTTGCCGGCGACGTGCTCGGCGTAGCGGCGCTCCACATCGACGGCCACGCCGGTGTACAGGCTGCCGTCGCGGCATTCGATCAGATAGACGTACCAGGCGGACATGCCGCATAGCCTAGCGGGGGTCGGGGCCGCCGGAGCAAACGGGCGCTAAAAGTCCGAAGCCGGATAGCGATCACGTCCATACGCCTGCGAACGTCATTGCCAGGTCAGGATGCGCTGACCACAATGGACCCTCCTCTATGGAGTTGCCGCTTGAACGCCGACGCCGAACCGCAATCCACCGTCACCAACCTGCGTCAGCTTTGCGCGCGTTTCGCCAAGCCCCAACTCGGACGGGCCGTCTGGCAATTGATCAACACCCTGGTGCCGTTCGCGATCCTGTGGACGCTGATGGCCTGGAGCGTGGTCGGCGACTGGGGCTACGGCTGGACCCTGCTGATGGCGATCCCGGCCGCCGGCCTGTACGTGCGCACCTTCATCATCCAGCACGACTGCGGCCACGGTTCGTTCTTCGCCAGCAGCCGCGCCAACGATCTGGTCGGGCGCTGCCTCGGCGTGGTCACCCTGTTCCCGTACGGTTACTGGAAGAAGACCCATGCCGTCCACCACGGCACCTCGGGCAACCTCGACCGCCGCGAAATGGGCGACATCGAAACCCTGACCGTGGCCGAGTACCGCTCGCGCTCGTGGTTCGGCCGCCTGTGCTACCGCCTGTACCGCAGCACCCCGGTGCTGCTCGGCGTCGGCCCGTTGTACCAGTTCGTCATCAAGCATCGCTTCCCCTTCGATCTGCCCTTCACCTGGAAGCGCGAGTGGGCGAGCGTGCTGTTCAACAACCTGGCGCTCGGCCTGATCCTGCTGTCGATGGGCTTCGCGATCGGCTGGCACACGGTGCTGATGGTGCACCTGCCGGTGGTGCTGATCGCCGGCGCGGTCGGCGTGTGGCTGTTCTACGTCCAGCACACCTTCGAAGACGCCTACTGGACCCGCAAGGACGACTGGAACTCGCACGAGGCGGCGATCGCCGGCAGCTCGTTCTACGACCTGCCGCAGATCGTGCATTGGTTCACCGGCAACATCGGCTACCACCACATCCATCACCTTTCCAGCCGCATCCCGAACTACCGCCTGCGCGAGGCGTACGAGTCGAGCCCGCTGCTGCAGGCCGCACCGCGCCTGACCATCTGGTCGAGCCTGAAGTGCGCGCGCCTGAAGCTGTGGGACGAAGAACTCAAGCGCATGGTCGGTTTCCCGAAGCGCGCGCGCGTGGAAGCCGTCGGCGCCTGAGCCGGGCTTGAGCAGCACCGTGCAGCGCAAGGCTGCACGGTCCGGGGCGCGAGCGCCCCGATCCCATACCCGCGTTCAATCTCGCGGCGGCCCGCTGACTTCCGCCCGGCGCACGCCTCGCGCGGCCGCGCCGGCGCCACTGCCTGTCCGAACCTGAAGCTCGGGCCGGCCCGACCGGCGGCGCTTGACTTCGGGTGGGTCGGAATTAGTATTTTAGTTAATTAAGCAAATATCCGGGGCCGCGGTTCCCGCCTGATGCAGGACAAGATCTTCGAAGCCCTGGCCTCGTCGCCGCGACGGCAGATCCTGGCCTTCCTGTCCGAGCGCGAACTCAGCGCCGGCGACATCGCCGCGCGCTTCGAGATGAGCGCGCCGGCGATCTCGCGGCATCTGTCGGTGCTGGTCAACGCCGGGCTGATCAGCAGCGAGCGCCGCGGCCAGTTCGTGGTCTACAAGCTGGTGCCCGACAACCTGGTCAACACCCTGACCCAGTTCGCCTTCGAGATCTGCCCGGTCGGCGGCCCGCTCAAGCGAGAAAGCCGGCGCGCCAAAAAAGCCGCCGGCTGAGCCCCCGCTCGCCAGCTCTAGTTCCTGATTCCTGATTCCTGATTCCTCGTTCCTAGTTCCTAGTCCCCGGCTCAAGCCGCCTGCGCGCGCTGCCGATAAAACTCCAGGATGACCTCGCTGAAATCGCCGATCAGCCAATCGGCCAGCGGCACCGCATACCAGTTGAAGCCGGTGCTGACCCGGTAGTCCATGCGGATCGTCAGCTCGGTCGCGTCTCCGCGCGGGGTCAGGGTGTAGGTGGTGTCGCGCAGGTCGAAGTAATCGCCGCCGATGCGCACATGGTCGTCGAGCGCGCCGGCCGGCACCGAGTCTTCCTCGAACAGGTACTGCCAGCGCACATGGCGCTGCGGCTGCCAGTCGCTCGACATCTGGCGGAAGTGGATGCCCTTGCCCATGCGCACCTCGCGCACCAGGCCGGTGTCGGTGCGATGGGTCACGCCGGCGAGCGGGGTCGGCACGCCGATCCGGTACATCCAGGCGCGATCGACCTCGGCGGCCTGGATATGGTCGGCGTCGAGCAGATGCTTCCAGACCTCGGCCGGCGCCGCCTGGATGAGGACGCTGCGTTCGACATGCTCGAAGCGCTGCGGGGTTTCGTTGCCGACGCCGAGTGCGGCCAACACCACCGGCAGGGCGACGAAGCTGTAGACGGTCGGGGTGGCGGAGCGTTGGTTGAGGCGGCAGATCGCTCCCATCACCACGCCGCCCAGCCCGCCCATGGCCGCGAACAAGGGCAAGGCCATCAGCACGCAGATCAGCCCCTCGAGCATCATGAACATGCTGCCGAGCACGCACAGCGACACGCTGAGGACCGGCATGAAGAAGTGATACCCGATGCCGCGCGGCTTGATCTTCTCGGCCAGGTACACGGTGACCGCGCCGATCGCGAACGGCGCAAGCACGATGAACACCCACAGCATGGTCGCGAAGGCGGTGCCGGGCTGGCCATTGAAGGCCAGGCGCAGCAGCAGCCCGATCAGGGCGCCGCCCAGTACCGGCGCGATGCCGGCCAGGACGGCGAGGCCGGGACTCAGGCGCCGCGCCGGCGGTGCAGTCGCAGGTTGCGGCAACGGCGCAGGGGCGGGCAGCGGCGGCGGGACAGGCGACGGCGGCAGTTCGGGCGGTTCGGTGCTCATGGGACGGTCCGGGTGAGTCGGGTGGATGCGGCATCGGCGAATGACGCCGCGGGGGTCGGTTCCAGGCGATGCAGTTCCTCGCGCGGCGGCAGGTCTTCGGGCAGGCGCAGGCGCCAGACCAGGCCGATGCGTTCGCAGGCGCGCAGCAACCACCAGCCCGGGTCCCATTCGCCGGCATACAGGCCGAGCCGCGCCGAGCCCGGGAAGGCGTGATGATTGTTGTGCCAACACTCGCCCATGGTCAGCAGCGACATCCAGCGCACGTTGCGGCCCTGCACGGCGGCGCCGCGGACCTCGTGATGCATGCCGCCGTGATTGTGGGCGAAATAGCCGACCAGCCAGTGACCGAACACGCCGGCGGTGACGCGGGCGCAGACGCCCCAGAACACCCAGCCCCAGCCGCCGATCGCGAAGAAGGCCAACGCCCAGGGCAGGTGCTGCCACATCCAGGTGCGTTGCAGGAAACGGTAGTAGCGATCCTCGGCGATGCGCGCTTCGATCTCGATGCGCGGCGGCGCGCTCAGCCGCAGTTCGCAATGCAACTGCCACCAGGCGTCGACGGCGAAGGCCCTGCGATGGGCGAGGTAGTCGTGGCAGTCGGGCAGGCGCTGGGCGTAATCGCGCAGGTCGTGGGTACGCACCAGCCCGATCGGGCCGGCCAGGCCGACCTGCACGCCGCAATACACCAGCAGGTACTCGAGCCACTTCGGGCAGGCGAAACTGTCGTGGATCAGCTTGCGGTGCATGCCGAGCGAATGGCCCAGCAACAGCACGGTCGCGGTCGACACGACGAACAAGGCGAACGCCGGCCAGCTGAAGGTTGCGATGCCGCCGACCACCGCGCCCAGCGCCATGCCGGTGAACCACAGCGAGCGCACCGGTTCCCAGACCACGCGGCCGTCGCTGACGCTGCGGACCGAGGCGAGCCGGTCGGCCTGCGACCGGACGCGGTGCGATCGCAGGCTTTCGGGCAATGCGTTCATGACCTCTCCCTGGTGGAACGTGTCGAGCGTGGTGTCCGGGCAATGGTTCGACCGGGTGGCGCCGCGCGGAGGCCTGCCGCCCGGCGAAACCCGGTACGCGGTGCGGCAGGCACTGTTGCAGGTATTCAGCAATTAACTAATTTGCTAAATGATTCTTCGGCCTTCGGACAGCGTCAAGCGCTTGCCGACGAGCGGTCGGGGAAGCGCGCAAGGGGGCAGGAGCGAGCGACACGCCGCGCCGCCGGCAGAAGGGGGAAGGCCGCAACGAAAGACTATCGATGCGGTCGCGATAGTGCGCCCCCTGAGGGTTGCGCTTGCGCCGTCCGAGTGCCGGCGAACCATGCTGACGCGAAGATTGGCTTGCAGATCGCGAGATGCCCCGCCGCCGACCGCCTGCATCGGAGCGGCGTTGCCCGACGGGACAGCGCGCCCCAGCTCAACCGTAATCGATCGCCAGCACTTCCACCGCCAGGTCGCCGGCCGGCCGCTTCCACACCACGCTGTCGCCGACGCGCGCGCCGTGCAGCGCGCGCGCGAGGGGCGATACCCAGCTGATCAGGCCGAGTTCCGGGTCGGCTTCGTCTTCGCCGACGATGCGGTAGCGGTACTCGCGGCCGTCGTCGTCGACCACTTCGACCCGGGCGCCGAAGGCGCCCCGGTCGGCGGGCTGGCGCTCGGGCGCGATGGTGATCGCGCCGAGGATGCGCGCCTGCAGCCAACGCATTTCGCGCTCGACGTGGGCGCGTTCGAGCCTGGCGCCGACCGCCTCGGCGTCGACCGCGGCCAGGCGCCGGACCGCGTCGTCCAAGCGCGCGCGCAGCAAGCCCATGCCGCGCGGGGTGACGTAGTTGGGATGCTCGCTGATCGGCAGTTCGGGCAGATCGCCGGCGCTTTCGTCGCCGTCGCCTTCTTTGACGAACGCGCGGCTCATGGATGCAGGCAAGACGGAATCATGCCGTCACGGTAGGCGGCGCGGCGTTGTCGCCGGGTGAGCGCGCGGCAGCGGGCGCGGCGTTCGCGCCTATTCGACGAAGTCGAACAGGCGATAGATCCACGACAGCTGATAGACCAGGCTGGCGGCGACGAAGGCGCGGTGGAAGGTTTCCGAGCGGGTGCGGATCGCGACCAGGCACAGCAGCACGTAGCTGAGATTGCGCAGCGGGTACTCGATGCCGAAGCTGTCGAAATAGGCGCGGCCCTTGATCAGGGTGTCGCCGAAATCGATCAGGTAGGACATCGCCATGATCCCGAAGAACCACTTGCGCCGCGACTGGAAATAGTCGCGCCAACTGCCGTAGTCGCCGATGTCGTCGGGAAACAGCAGGGTGCACAACAGGTACAGCACCACCACGTACAGGATCAGGAAAGCGTAGGCGACGAAGCTCCACTGCACGTGATGGACCAGGCGGAACTCCCACCACCAGAAGTGCGCGAGCAGGGTGAACATCGAGATCGCCCAGGCGATGTGCACGCCGTAGACGCGGTCGCGGCCGGGGTGCTGGACGAACCGGGCCAGGCCCTTGAGCAGGGTGGTGATGGCCAGGCCCAGGACGATGCCGAGCAGGACGCGGATATGCAGGAACTGCTCCATGACGGGTCTCCAGGCCGGATCGGCAAGGGGGCGGGGCAGGCAGGACGGCAGGGCGGACGATGCCCGCAGCATAGGCCGGACCGCGCTCGCCGGGGAGGCTGAGAGCGTCATGACGACCGCGAATCGCGACACCGAGCCCATGCTCGGCCCGAAGCTGCGATCATGGCGCATGAACGATCCGACCTCTTCCAGCGCGGCCCCGGCCGCCGCCTTCGAATCACTGTCTCTCTCGCCGGCCCTGCTGCAGGGCGTGGCCGCGCTCGGCTACACCGCGATGACGCCGATCCAGGCGCGCGCGCTGCCGGCGATCCTCGACGGCCGCGACCTGATCGCGCAGGCGCCGACCGGCAGCGGCAAGACCGCCGCCTTCGGCCTGGGCCTGCTGCAGCGGCTCGACCCCGCAGCGATCAAGACCCAGGCGCTGGTGCTGTGCCCGACCCGCGAGCTCGCCGACCAGGTCGGCCAGCAACTGCGCAAACTCGCCTTCGCGATTGCGAACCTGAAAGTGTCGGTGCTGTGCGGCGGCATGGCGCTGGGGCCGCAGTTGGCCTCGCTCGAACACGCGCCGCACGTCGTGGTCGGCACGCCCGGTCGCCTGCAGGAACTGCTGCGCAAGAAGGCGCTCAAGCTCGACGGCGTGCGTACCCTGGTGTTCGACGAGGCCGACCGCATGCTCGACATGGGCTTCGAGGAGCCGATGCGCGAGATCGTCGCCAAGACCCCGAAGACCCGCCAGAGCCTGCTGTTCTCGGCGACTTTTCCGGACGCGATCAGGGACCTCGCCCGCGGTGCGATGCGCGAGCCGGTCGAAGTCACGGTCGAGGGCGAAGCCGCGGCGCTGCAGATCGAACAGTATTTCTACGAAGTCGAAGCGGCCAAGAAGACCCCGCTGCTGGCCGCGCTGCTGCTGGAATACCGCCCGGACTCCTGCGTGGTGTTCTGCAATATGCGCAAGGACACCGAGGAGGTCGTCGGCTCGCTGAGCCATTACGGTTTCACCGCGCTGGCTCTGCACGGCGAGATGGAACAGCGCGACCGCGACGAAGTGCTGGTGCGGTTCGCCAACCGCAGCTGCAACGTGCTGGTCGCCAGCGACGTGGCCGCGCGCGGGCTCGATGTCGAGGAACTCGCCGCGGTGGTGAACTACGACCTGCCGACCGATCCGGACGTGTACGTGCACCGCATCGGCCGCACCGGCCGCGCAGGCCGCGGCGGCATCGCCCTGAGCCTGTGCGGGCCGCGCGAGAGCGGCCGCGCCGAACAGATCCAGGAGCGCCAGGGCGCGCCGCTGGCCTGGCGCCGCGCCGTGCCGCTCGCCGGCAAGGCCAAGAACGCGCCGGTCGCGCCGATGGAAACCCTGCGCATCGACGCCGGCAAGACCGACAAGCTGCGGCCCGGGGACATCCTCGGCGCGCTGACCGGCGACGCCGGCCTCAAGGCCGACGCGATCGGCAAGATCAACGTATATGCGACGCGCTCCTACGTCGCGGTGGCGCGCGCGCAGGCCGGCGCCGCGCTGGCGCGCCTGCGCGAGGGCAAGATCAAGGGCCGCAAGTTCCGGGTCAACCGGATCTGAAGCACATGCCGCCGTGGGGACGGGCCGGGAAATCCGGCCCGACGCGAGCGGCGCCAGAAGCGGCAGCGCCTGCGCGCTGCCGCTGAATCCTATTGGCCGTTGACGCTGTACCGGCCCGGGCCGACCAAGGCCAGCGCGACCGCGCTGGCGAGGAACATCGCCTGCAGCTCCACCGCCCAGCCGCCTTGCTCATTGAGCTGGCCGAGCTGGCCCAGGTGCACCAGGCCCAGCGCGACCAGCATGTTCGCGGCGATCAAGGCCGCGCCGATCCGCGCGTGGTAGCCGAAGATCACCAGCGCCGGCGCGAGCACCTCGCCGATCAGCACGCCGTAGCCGAGGAAACCCGGCAGGCCCTGCGCTTCGACCAGGCCGACGATGCCGGCGGTGCCGCCGCGCAGCTTGGCGATGCCGTGCAACAAAATCAGCACGCCGAGCGCGAGACGAAGAATCAGCTTGCCCAGGTCCTGTTGCTTGTCGGCGTTCATGGCGTCTCCGATGGGGGCCGCCGCGAGGGCGGGTCGTCCGCATCATAGGCCAGGCGCCGCGACGCCTGCTGCGCTGCGGTATGGAGCGGCCGGCCGCGCGTTGCGAGCGCGCGGCCGGCCGCGCCGCCAGGACGAAGATGTCCGTGCCGGCGGCGGTTGGGCAGGGTCTACGCCGCCGTTCTTCTGGATGACGTCAGCGCAGGGCGCGCAAGGTCACCGTCAAAGTGTCCGGGTCGCCCGAACGCGCCGCGCCGCTGAAATCCTGGCCGCCGCTCGGCGAGACATCGTCGTAGGGGAAGGCATAGCCGCGGTTATCGGGCAGGCGTTCGTGGACCAGCCGCGCGTAGTGGTTGGTCTGGGCGTTGCGATAGAAACGGCTGGCGACTTCGCCGTTGGGCTGGTCGGCGTTGTCGAGCAGGGTGGTGCGGTTCAAGGCCGCGGCCAGGCGCGGAATGATCGCCTTGCGCACCTCGCTGGCGCCGGCGAGGCTGAAAGGCCCGGTGTCGCAGCTCAACACATCGGCGGTGCTGGGCCGGGCGAAAGTCTCGCCGTTGTTGAAGCGCAACAGGCCGTCGCCGCCGACGCGCGCGGTCAGGCGGCCGAAGCCGGACTGGGTGTCGACGGTCAGGGTGGTCGAGGCGTACTTGCTCCAGACCGCGTTGATGTAGCCGCTCAGATAATTCTGGAAGCGGCCGGCCTGGTAGTGCGCGCTCATCGCGCGCAGGTTGAGGCCGTTGCTGCCGCGCTGGATCAGCGAATCCCAGGCCGATCCCTCGCGGGCGGCCTGTTGCTGCAACGCGTAGCAGATCGGATCGAGCGAGCCGGCGGGCAGGCCGGGGACGGTTTCGACCCGGCCCGACAGCGATCGCAGCGACAAGCCCAGCGGCGCGGCGACGAAATCGACGTAGCTGATGTTGGAGAACAGCTCGTACTCGTTGAAGGTGAACTCGGCGAAGGTCCAGTTCTTGTCGAAGTTCGGATCGCCGGTGTTGAGGAAGCTGGGGTGGACGATGGCCGGGCCCGGATTGACGAAGAAATCGAGCTTGGCTCCTGTGACGACGTAGATGCGCGCACCGTACATGCGCGGGATCGAGACCCGCGTCGACGAGCCGTTGCCGCCGAGCGCGATCGCGCAATCCTGGCCCAGCGGGGTCACCGGCGACGACGGCGAGGGCGGGTAATAGCTGCCGCCGTCGGCGCGCACGAACAGGGGACGTCCGCCCGACAGGCCGACCACATAGGCGTAGGCGGTGTTCTGGCCGGAGGCGTTGACCAGGTTGAGGGTGAAGCGCTGCGGCGCAGCCGCGGCCGCCTCGCGGGAGGCGAAAGGCGAGACGGCGCCGGCCGCGATCGCGGCGGCGGAGGCGCTGAGGAAAGTACGGCGGGTAACCATGGGAGGACTCCTGAGCAGGGGCAAGCCTTCGGCTTCCCGTGCCCGATGGGCCCAGGCGGCGCAATGCCGCGGGAAACGCGAGCTTGGCGTGGGTGGTCGTGACCGCCCGCGACGCGATCGCCCGCGCGCCTGCGCTCACGCCACGCACCTTGGCCTCGATTGACAGCGCTGTCAGTGATCGCGGGCGCAAATCGCGCGCAATCCCTAACCGCAGACAAACCATGAACTTCAGGCGGGTTCAGCGCGGCGCCCGCATCGGCGATGATCGGCGCCGGTCCCAAGGATCGCCCCGATCGACACGAATCGCAGGACCGCGACCGGCAGGGGAGGGATGGAGCGACGATGCGCGATGCACTGAAACAGCCCCGCCGATTGCGGGCGCACAGCCGCCTGCTGCGGCGCACGATCGCGGCCGGCGTCCTCGCCTGCGCCGCCTATGCCGGCCTCGCCGCCGCGAACCCGGGCAGGGCCCCGAACGAAGCCGCGCGCGCCGGCGCCGACATCGACGTGCTGCACTACACCGCGCGCATCGAGCCGGACTTGGCCGCCAAGAGCTTGCGCGGCGAGGTCGCGATCCGCTTCATCGTCCGCCGCCAGGGCGCGCAGCGCCTGGATTTCGACGCCGGCGACCTCGACATCCTTGCGGTCAGCGAAGACAAGCAGGCGCTGAGCTTCGAGAAAATCGACAAGCGCGTGAGCGTGCGCCTGGCCGCGCCGGCCGCGGCCGGCTCGCGCCACGAGATCGACATCGTCTATCGCGGCGCGCCGCGTTTCGGCCTGGAGTTCCATCCCGAGCGCAGCGAGCTGTACACGGTGTTCTCGACCAGCCAATGGCTGGTCTGCATCGACGCGCCGCAGGAACGGGCCACGCTAGACCTCACCGTGACCGTGCCGGAGGGTTTGAAAGCGGTCGGCAACGGCCGCCTGGTCTCGAAGTCAGCGCTCGGCGGCCGCCGCGAGGCTTACCGCTGGCGCCAGGACGCGGCCATGCCGAGCTATGTCTACGGCTTCGCCGCCGGCCGCTACAACGAAGCCGGCGGCACCAGCGAGAATGCCGCGCTGCGTTACCTGTCGAGCGACCTGCAAGCGCCGCAACTGCGGCGCGTGTTCGCCGACACGCCCGACATGCTGCGGTTCTTCGGCCGTCGCGCCGGCATCCGCTACAACGGCAGCTACAGCCAGGTACTGGTCGCGAAGACCATCGGCCAGGAGCTCGCCGGTTTTTCGCTGATGTCGGAAGCCTATGGCCGCGAAGTGCTCGACGACCCGAGCGCGCAGGCTTTGATCGCCCACGAAGCTGCGCACCAGTGGTGGGGCAACTACGTCACATGCCGCGATTGGGGCCATTTCTGGCTCAACGAGGGCTTCGCCAATTTCATGGCCGCGGCCTATCTGCAGCACCGGTTCGGCGACGAGGCCTATCGCAAACAGGTCGAGGGCTGGAAGCGGCGCCTGGACAAGCTGCGCGAGACCGGCAAGGACCATGCGCTGATCTACGAGCACTGGACCAGGCCGAGCGCCGACGACCGCGCGGTGGTGTACCAGAAGGGTGCCTACGTCCTGCACCTACTGCGCGAAGAGCTCGGCGAACGCGCGTTCTGGGGCGGCGTCCGCGCCTACACCCGCGCGCACTACGGCCATTCGGTGGTCACCGCGGATTTCCGCCGGGCGATGGAGCGTGCGAGCGGCCGCGACCTCGGCGAGTTCTTCGCGCGCTGGGTGGAGTCGGCGGAGGTGGCGGCGAGGCCGGCGGCGCCTGCGAAGTGAGCGCGGCCCTCGCCGGCCGTCGAAGGTTCGCGGCCGCGGCTTGCGCCGCTCCTACCCAGAGCCGCGCAGCCCAGGGGTAGGAGCGGCGCAAGCCGCGACTGCGCAGCCACCCGACGCGGCGCCGCACCGGCGCATCGAAGCGCCAGTCGGGGGCCGACAGCCGGGCATTCTCAGCCCTCGACAACACTCCAACTCCCTGTGCCGCGCTATCCATTGCGCGGTCCCCGGCACTGTTTGTTTGCATTTCCGCGTCGCCGGCTGTGCACGAACTGGCGTCTTGGCTTTAGGCTAAGGGGATGCCCCGCCCGCCTAGCCAAGGATCCCCCGCTATGACGCAAGCCAGCCACCGCGCTCTCCGTCCCCTCTGCCGTGCCCGCCTGTTCAGTGCCGTCCATTGCGCGCTGTGGCTCGCCGGCGGTCTCTTCGCCGGCTCCGCTGCCGCCCAGGAGACCGAAGCCGCGCCGGCTCAGGACAGCGAGGCCCGGACCTTGGAGACGGTGTCGGTGCTCGGTTCGCGCCGCAGCCAGCGCTCCTCCGACACCACCTCGATCTCGCCGGTCGACGTGCTGCCGATGGCCAAGAACACCGAGGAGGGCGCCCAGTTCGACCTCGCCCAGTCGCTGCAGTACGCCGCACCCTCGTTCAACTCGACCCGCCAGAGCGGCGCCGACGGCGCCGACCTGGTCGACTCGGCCGCGCTGCGCGGCCTGGGCTCGGACCAGACCCTGGTCCTGGTCAACGGCAAGCGCCACCACACCACCGCCTTGCTCAACCTGTTCGGCGCGCGCAACCGCGGCAACACCGGCACCGACCTCAACACCATCCCGCTGATGGCGATCGACAGCGTCGAGATCCTGCGCGACGGCGCCGCCGCCCAGTACGGTTCCGACGCCATCGCCGGGGTCATGAACATCTCGCTGAAGAAGCGCAAGGGCTGCGAAGCAGTCGCCGGCTACGGCCAGTATTCCAAGGGCGACGGCGAGAACTGGCTGGCGACGGCCTACTGCGGTTTCGGCCTCGGCAGCGACGGCACCATCGGCATCACCGGCGAATACCAGGACCGCGGCCGCTCCGACCGTTCCGAGCCCGCCGGCAGCCCGCGCATCATCGGCGACTCGAAGATCCGCAACCAGACTATCTTCGTCAACGGCGAAAAGCCCCTCGGCGAAAACCTGAGCCTGTACTTCACCGGCGGCGTGCAGAACCGCGATGCGTCCTCGGCGGCGTTCGCGCGCGACGGCCTGGGCTCGGAGGACATCCCCTCGCGCAACTCCGCGGCGATGTACCCGGACGGTTTCGTGCCCTTCATCGACGGCGAACTCAAGGACCGCTACGGCATTGTCGGCCTGCGCTGGGCGATGGGCGAGTGGAACGCCGACCTGTCCTACACCTACGGCTTCAACGAGCTGCGCTACGACATCAACAACACCCTAAACGCCTCGATCGCCAACCTCGACCTGCTCAACGGCGGCCGCGGCGTCAGCGCCGACAGCTTCGACGCCGGCGGCTTCTCGTTCCAGCAGAAGACCGTCAATTTCGACGTCAGCCGCTTCTACGACCAGGTCTTCAACGGCCTCAACGTCGCCTTCGGCCTGGAGCGCCGCGACGAGCGCTACAAGATCTTCGCCGGCGAACCGGGCTCCTACATCGACGCCGACGGCGTCGGCGAGGGCGGCAACGCCGGCAGCCAGGGCTTCCCGGGCTTCCAGCCGGCCGATGCCGGCTCGCACAGCCGCGACAACTGGGCCGCCTACCTCGACCTCGAAGCCGACTTCACCGACCGCTTCACCGCCGGCGTGGCGGTGCGTTACGAGGACTACAGCGACTTCGGCAAGACCACCACCGGCAAGCTCGCCGCCGGCTTCCGCGCCACCGACACCCTGATGCTGCGCGCCTCGGCCAGCACCGGGTTCCGCGCGCCGTCGCTGCAGCAGAAGTTCTTCTCCTCGACCATCACCGACTTCGTCAACGGCGAGCCGGTCGACGTGGTGATCGCGCCCAACGGCGGCACCATCGCCAATGCCGCCGGGCTGCCGCTGCTGACCAAGGAAGAGTCGCGCAACTACACCCTCGGCCTGACCTGGTCGCCGAACGCCGACACCTCGGTGACCCTGGACGCTTACCGCATCGACATCGACGACCGCATCGTGCTCAGCGGCCGCTTCGACACCACCGATCCGACCATCGGCGGCATCCTCGACGACCTCGGCGTCGGTCAGGCGCAATTCTTCGTCAACTCGGTCGACACCCGCACCGAAGGCCTGGACTTCACCTTCAACAACGAGCGCCAGCTCGGCGAGGACGTCAAGCTCGGCACCTTCTTCGCCCTCAACCTCAACCGCACCAAGGTCAACGCCATCCACGCGCCGCCGGCGCTGGTCGGCCGCGAAGACGTGCTGTTGTCGGAGCGCGAACGCTTGTTCATCGAGCAGGGCGCACCGAAGTCGAAGGCCGTGCTCGGCTTCGACCTGTCGCGCGGTCCCTGGGCCGGCAACCTCAAGGTGATCCATTTCGGGCCGCAGACCCTGGGCACGTTCTCGGGCACCGCCGGCGGCGTGCCGAATGCGCGCTACAAGGCCAAGACCTCGGCCGACCTCAGCGCGACCTATTCGTTCTCCGAGAATACGAAGCTGACGGTCGGCGGCGCGAACATCTTCAACGTCAAGCCGACCCGCCAGAACCCGGACGAAACCGACAACGGCCACATCTTCGACAGCGTCCAGTTCGGTCTCAACGGCGCGGCGTACTACGTGCGTCTGTGGCACCGCTTCTGATCGAGGCGCGGGCCGCGATGGAGGCGCTTGCGTGAGCGAGGCCTTCATCGCCCACCTGCGCGATCTGGCCTCCGCCTTCGGCGCCTTGTCGGCGCGCAGCATGTTCGGCGGCCATGGCGTCTACCACGACGGGGTGATGATCGCCCTGGTCATCGACGAGGCGGTCTACCTCAAGGTCGACCCGCAGACCGAGCCGCGTTTCCGCGCGGCCGGCTGCGAACCCTTCGTCTACACGCGCCAGCGCAAACCGGTCGAACTGAGTTTCTGGTCGGTGCCGGAGTCGGCGATGGATTCGCCGCAGGACATGAAACCGTGGCTGGCCCTGGCCTACCAGGCCGCGTTGCGCAAGGCCAATGCCGCACCGCCTAAGAAGGCGAAGGCCCGGAAAGCGGCAGCGAAACACGCCGCGGCGAAGAAAGTCGTGGCCAAGAAGATCACGGCGAAGAACGCATCCCGGCGCAAACCTCCCGCGCGCGATTGAGCGCGATCGTGTCCCCTGTAGGAGCGACGTAAGTCGCGGCCTCGGAACGGGTCGGACACCAAGACCGATGCAATCGACCGTAGCGACAAGCCCTTCGGCGCTGCGCGCTTTCGCAGCGCCCGCCTTTCGCGGTCGCGGCTCCCGCCGCTGCTACCCGGGAGCCGCCGCGCTGCAGGGGTAGGAGCGACGCGAGTCGCGACAGGGACGGGTGGAGAACCCATCCCGGCGTATTCGGTCGGGGCGGCAACGTTATCGGCGCAGCGGGGCCTTCGCAGCGCATCGTTCGCGGTCGCGACTCACGTCGCTCCTGCAAAGGGGGAAAGTCGCGTCGTTGCCGTCTGCGCCTCAATCCTTCTTCACCGCCAACAACCAATCGAGAAAGGTCTGCGCCGCGGGGCGCAGGCGGCGATGGGCGGGGTAGATCGCGTAATAGCCCCAGCGCGCCGGCATCGCGGGACCGGGCAGGCGCACCAGCTGGCCGGAACGCAGATAGGGCACGGCGATCTGCGCGCGCGCCAGGGCCACGCCGATGCCGTGTGCGGCGGCCATCATCGCGTCGGTAGTGTCGCTGAAGGTGTAGCGCTCTTCGAGCTTGCGGCCGTGCACGTCGGCGGCGCGGAACCAGTCGTGCCAGCCCTGGCGGGCGTGGTCGGCGATCAGCGGCAGGTCGGCGATCTGCGCCGGTTCGGTGATCCGTTCGATGCCGGGCATGTTCGGCGAGGCGACCGGGAACAATGCGTCGTCCATCAGATGATGCGCGGTCAGCCCGGGCCAATGGCCGGCGCCGTGGCGGATGCCGAGGTCGGGCCCGCCTTCGTCGAAGCGCGCCAGCGCGATCTCGGTGTCGAGGCTCAGCAGTATCTTCGGATTCGCGTGGGTGAACTCGCTCAGCCGCGGCAGCAGCCAGGTATAGGCCAGCGAGTGCAGGGTGGTGACGCGGACCCGGTCGGTCTCCTGCCGGCTGACGCGCAGGCTGCGCAGTACGCCGTCCATGTCGGCCAGGGCGGTGCCGGCGGAGTCGGCGAGCTGGCGCCCCTGCGGGGTCAGGGCGACGCCGCGCGCATGACGCTGGAACAGACTGACGCCGAGCCGGCTTTCGAGCTTGCGCACGTGGTGGCTGACCGCGCTGGCGGTCAAATGCAATTCCTCGGCGGCATGGGCGAAATTCTGATGCCGCGCGGCCGCCTCGAACGCCGCCAGGGCCGGTAGCCAGTCTGCCCGCAGTGCCATGATCAGCCTCAAATCATATTTGTGCCTGAGCGCCAAAGTATGCGCTTGTCTAGGCCGGCGGGCCAGTCAGAATAGGCGCAAGGGAAGAGCCAGATTGTTGTCCCGACCCGCCGCGACCCATCAGCCAGTGCCAGCGCATGAGCCTCATCGACCTGCTTGCGACCTCCGCCGAACTGCCCGCCGCCTGGCGCTCGACCGTGGTCGGACGTTTCGGCAGCGCCAACTTCAAGCTGTTGCGGATGGACGCCGGCGCCTATGAGGAAGAGACGCACGATTTCGCCGAGGGCCTGCTGGTGCTCGACGGAGCCTTGCGCCTGAGCATCGGCGGCGAGATCGTCGAAGTCGGGGCCGGGCAGCTGTACGTGGTGCCCGCGGGCGTGGCCCATGCGGTCGAGCCGGGCAGCCGCGGCACGCTGGCGATTCTGGACGTCTGAGCGATTGCCGGCGGAGCCGGCGCGGCACTCGATCCACCTGCGGTCCGCTAGCGACCGGATCCGGATATCCGCCCCGGGCCGCGTACCGATACTGCGATCGACCCCGCGTCGACCGTCGTGGCCATGGCCGGCATCGGTTCCCGTATCGCGCAACGGCGTCGCCGCTGCGCTCATCGCGCCGCCACCAGGCCGGCGCGGCCGTATCCCCCGCAGGCGCCCGCATCGCGCGGACGCCGTTTCGAGGACTTAGCGCATGCGTTCCCCCGAACTCGCCGTCAGCCTGACTCCCAACTGCTCCGCCTCCCCGAAGGCCGGCTCCAACGCCGGCGCCGAGACCGAGCGCGCCGCCTGGCGGACCCCGCTCGAGCTGACCGTGCTCGGTGCGATCTGGGGCTCGTCGTTCCTGTTCATGCGCGTGGCGGCGAAGGACTTCGGCGCGATCCCGCTGGTCGAAATGCGGCTCGGCCTGGGCGCGCTGATCCTGTTGCCGTTCCTGTGGAAGGCGCGCGCATCGTTCAAGGGCGCCATCTGGGCCAAGCTCGGCCTGGTCGGCCTGATCAATTCGGCGGTGCCGTTCATGCTGTTCGCCTGGGCCGCGCAACGCGCGCCGGCCGGCGTCGGCGCGATCACCAATTCGATGGCGGTGCTGTTCACCGCATTGGTCGGCTTCCTGTTTTTCGGCGAGAAGATCGGCATGCAGCGCGCGGTCGCGTTGTTCGCGGGGTTCGCCGGCGTGGTCGTGCTGGCCAGCGGCAAGACCGCGGGCGCGAGCATCGGCTGGGCGGTCGCGGCCGGCTGCAGCGCTGCCTTCCTGTACGGTATCGGCGCCAACCTGGTGCGCCGCCAACTCACCGGCCTGCCGGCGGCCGCGGTGGCCGCGGCGACCCTGGGCACTTCGGCCCTGCTGACTCTGCCGTTCGCGATCGCCTACTGGCCCGACCACGCGATCCCGATGAAGTCGTGGTTCTCGGCTTCGATGCTCGGCGTGCTCTGCACCGGCATCGCCTTCGTCATGTACTACCGCCTGATCCAGCGCATCGGCGCCGGTCGCGCGGTCGCGGTGACCTACCTGGTGCCGCTGTTCGGTGTGGCCTGGGGCTGGATGCTGCTCGGCGAACCGCTGACCGGCAGCATGCTGGTCGCCGCGCTGTTGATCCTCGGCAGCGTTGCCTTGAGCCAACGCGCGGCGAAGTAAGCCTAAGCCGCAAGGCGCTCAGTCGCCGACTGCATCGGCTGTCTCGGGGCTCGTTTCTGCGACACTCCGCGCTTCGCTTCATGCGCGGCCCTATGCAGTTGCGGCGGCGGCCTTCTCTCGAAATTCAGACCGGCATCCCCGCGCAGGCGAGGATCCACCGCATCCCCACCGCCTCACCCGTCCCCGGAGACTTGCTTGAATTCCATCCAGCATCGCGTCCAGTTCGACTTCGAGATCGAGTTCAGCAACGGCGGCGGCCTGCAGGGCCAAGGGTTCCGCCTCGACATCGACGGCGACGACATCGGCGACGACGAACTGGTCGCCTACATCGTGCGCGATCTGCGCTTGCTGATGGTCGGGCCGGCGCGCATCCTCAACAAGCGCATCCTGGTGGAAGCGCACAAGCGCAAGGCCGGCGCCCTGGAGCAGGGGACGACGCGCTACGTCGACCTCAGCCATACCATCGAGGACGGCCAGGTGACCTATCCGGGCATGCCGGCCGCCTACATCTGCGATTACCTCAGCCGCGAATCCTCGCGCGAGATCTACGCCGAAGGCACCGAATTCCATATCGCCCGCATCGACATGGTCGCCAACACCGGCACCTACATCGACTGCCCCTCGCACCGATACGCGGACGGCGCCGATCTGTCGCAGATCCAGCCGCAGGACTGCGCCGACCTCGATGCGATCGTGGTGCGCATCGACCCGTCGGTGAAAGCCATCGGCGTCGGCCATTTCCGCGACCTGGAACTGCGCGGCCGCGCGGTGCTGGTCCACACCGGCTGGGACATGCACTTCGCCACGCGCGCCTATGCCGACGGCCATCCCTTCCTGACCGAAGAGGCCGCGGTATGGCTGCGCGATTGCGGGGTCAAGCTGGTCGGCATCGATTCGATGAACATCGACGACACCCGCGGCAACGCGCGCCCGGTGCATTCGATCCTGCTCGGCGCCGGCATCCTGATCGTCGAACATCTGCGCAACCTCGCCGCATTGCCCGACGACGGCTTCAGCTTCAGCGCGGTGCCGCCGAAGGTGAAGGGCATGGGCACCTTTCCGGTGCGTGCCTTGGCGAAGATCGTCGGCTGAGTTCCCTTTAAGATCCCCGGTTTCTAAGATCCCCGGCTTCGCCAGTCTTCTCCCGCCTGCGGGAAGCGGCCCGCGGGGCGATGAAGGCGGCGCCGGCTACCGCGCCACTGCCAGATAGTCCTGCAAGGCCGCGATCGCCATGCGCACCTTCGCCGGCTGCGCATCGCGCTGCGCGGTGACCGCGTAGACGCCGAGCGGCGCCATCGTCCACTCCGGCAGCACCCGCATCGCGCGGCCGTCGGCCAATACCGGCGCCGCGTCCGGCTCGGGCAGGCGGACGATGCCGAGCCCCTGCAGCATCATCTGCTTGAGAGTCTCGGCGTTGTTGCCGACGATGCGTCCGCCGATCCGCACCCGCCGCGAGGGCTCGCCGTCGCGATGCATCTCGACGTACTCGGGCTGGTTCATCACGCTGAGGATCAGCATCGAGTGGCCGGCGAGTTCCTCCGGCGTGCGCGGCAGGCCGTGCGCCTGCGCATACGCGGGCGAGGCCAGCAGCAGATGCCGCCACTCGGCCATGCGCCGCGCGACCAGGTTGGAGTCGGCGAGCCGGCCGACCCGGATCGCCAGGTCGATGCGTTCGGCGATCAGGTCGATCTGGCGGTCGTCGGCGAAGATCCGCAGCGACAGCTCCGGGCAGGCGCGCATCAGCGGCGCGAGCGCGGGCGCCAGGTGCGCGGCGAAGCCGATCGGCGCGGCGATGCGCAGTTCGCCGCGCGGTTCGTCGCGCAGGTCGCCGAGGCGGCCGTCGGCGTTGCGCGCGGCGTGCAGCATCGCCGCGCAGTCCTCGTAATACGCCTGGCCGATTTCGGTCGTGGTCAGCTTGCGGGTCGACCGGTGCAGCAACACCACGCCGGTCTCGGCCTCGAGCCGGCGCAGTTGCTGGCTGACCGCCGAAGGGGTCATGTCGAGTTCGCGCGCGGCCGCGCTCATCGAGCCCAGCTCGACCACCCGGGCGAACAAGGCCATGCGCTTGAGGCGGTCCATCGTGAAGTCCAGCTTCATGGTGCTAGCGCTCCGGGCCGGATTATCGCGGCTTCTGTAAGTCTTCAGACTATATCCCGTCCAATCCACCCCGGGAGTCCCCATGAACATCGTCCTGATCGGCGCCACCGGCTACGTCGGCCGCGCCCTGCTCCAAGAAGCCCTGCAGCGCGGCCACCGCGTCACCGCGGTCGCCCGCGACACCTCGTCGCTGCCTGCCCACGACGGCCTGACCGCGAAGCCGGCGACCATCGGCGGCGACGCCTCCGCGGCGGCGACCGTGGCCGCGCTGGCCCGCGGCCACGACGCGGCGATCGCCTCGTACAACGCCGGCGGCTGGAAGAACCCGAACGTCGGCCGCGACACCGTCGCCGGCTATGCCCGGATCGTCGAGGGCCTGAAGCAGGCCGGCGTGCCGCGCCTGTTGGTGGTCGGCGGCGCCGGCAGCCTGGAGATCGCGCCGGGCCGGCAGGTGCTGGACCAGCCCGGCTTTCCGGCCGAGTACCGCGACGGCGCCGAAGCCATGCGCACGGTGCTCAACAGCTTGCGCGAAGAGAACGGCCTGGACTGGAGCTTCTTGTCGCCGGCCGCGCACCTGGTGCCGGGCGAGCGCAGCGGCCGTTACCGTGTCGGCGGCGATCAGCTGCTGGTCGACGAGCAGGGCGAGAGCAACATTTCGGTGCAGGACTATGCGGTCGCGCTGATCGACGAACTGGAGCAGCCGGCGCATTCGCGCAAGCGCTTCACCGTCGCTTACTGAGCGCTACCCAGGAGGAAACGGAGTGCGCGGCAGCGGGACTGTCGCGCTCTTCGTGTGTGCGGATCGTTACGGTGTGGCTGCGGTGTGGCTGCGGTGTGGGTAGGCGATTCTGCGGTCGCGGCTTACCCCGCTCCTACGGGGCCGCGATAACGATGCGTGCGGGCGGGCGGTCAGCCGATCGCCGCGATCAGGGCCTCGCGCTGTTTCGCATCGAGCAGCGGGCCGACGCCGGCCTTGAGGTTGTCGGTCTGGTTCTTCGGCTTCGACGTCGCCGGAATCACCACCGTCACCGCCGTCTCGCTCAGTACGAATTTCAGGAACAACTGCGCCCAGGAGTCGGCGCCGACCTCGGCCGCCCACGGCGGCAGCGGTTTGCCCTTGACCTGCGAGAACAATCGGCCGTCCTCGAAAGCGCGGTTGATCATCACCGCGATGCCGAGCTCGCGCGCGAGCGGGAACACGGTGCGCTCGGCGGCGCGCGAGACCGGCGAATAATTGATCTGGACGAAGTCGGGCTTGAGCGCGCGCATGTCTTGTGCGAGCTGCGCTTGCGCCGGTTCGCGGTAGTGGGTCAAGCCGACCAGGCGCACCTTGCCTTGCTGCTTGAGTTCGCGCGCCAGCCCGAGTTGGGTGCGGGTGTCGCCCAGGTTGTGCACCTGCAGCAGGTCGATGCGCTCGGTGCGCAGGCGCCGCAGCGAGGCCTCGAACTGGGCCAGGCCCTCGTCGCGGCCGACCACGCCGGACAGCTTGGTGGCGAGGAACAGGCGCTCGCGCAGCTTCGCCTCGGCGATCAGATCGCCGAGTACGTCCTCGGCGCTGGAATAGCTCGGCGCGGTGTCGACGACGCGGGCGCCGGCGTCGACGAAACGCTTCAGCACCTCGCGCAAGGGCGCGCGCGAGGCTTCGTCGGCGCCGACTTCGAAGCTGCCCGAGGTGCCCATCCCGATCGCCGGGATCGACTCGCCGGTCGCCGGAATGGTGCGCTGGAGCAGGGGGCCGGAGAACGGCGTTTCCGGCGCAGCCGCCGCGGCGGGCGGCGATTCGCTGCTGCATGCGGCCAGCGGAGCGAAGGCGAGGCCGGTGGCGGCGAGGGAGACGGTACCGAGGAAATCGCGACGACTGGCCATGGCGGAGGCTCGCTGTGGGATCGGTGCGGTGGCCGTCGGCAGGGCGGGCGGCGGTGCGTCGATTGTGCACCGAATCGGGGGACAGTGAAGCCGACGGGCGCCGGACCGCGAAGCGCGACCGGACACGGCGCGGTCGCGACTTGCCTCGCTCCTACCCTTGAAGCCGCGCCGCCGGGTGGGCGCGGCGCGAGCCGCGACCGCGATGTCCCGCAGCCCGGCGTTGCTTCAGCACGCCGGCGCACCGCCGACCGCTCAGCGCGCGCCGAGCTTCTCCAGCAGGCGCATCGCCGCGGCGGGGTTGCGTTCTTTCGCGGCGCTGATGAAATACACGTACACCTCGCGCGGCTTGCCGTTGTCGGCGGGCGCTGCGACGTGCGGCAGTTCGGGGCAGTCCCGGCCTTGCGCCCAGGCTTGGGCGCGCTCGGCCCAGGTCTGGAGCTCGGCGTCCGGATACCCGGTGGCGATGTCGCTGCGCGAACGCATCAGCCGGGCGTAGACGAAATCGCCGGTGAGGTCGGCCAGCGAGGGATATTCGTCGGAGTCGGTGAACACCGTCGCGATGCGGTGCTCGCGCGCCAGCCGCACGTAAGCTTCATCGAGGAAACTCGGATGGCGGACTTCCAGCACGTGCTTGAGCGCCTGCCCGTCGAGGCGGCGCGGCAGCGCGTCCAGGAACGCGGCGAGGTCGTCGCGATCGAACGCCCGGTTCGGCGTCAGTTGCCACAGGATCGGCCCGAGCCGGGGGCCGAATTCGCTCAGGCCGCCGTCGATGAAGGCCTTCGCGCCGTTGCCGGCCTTGGCCAGGGCGCCGCCCTGGGTGATCCGGCCCGGCGCCTTCAGCGAGAACACGAAATGCTCCGGCGTCTCGGCCGCCCACTTGGCGTAGGTGGCCGGCTTCTGCGCGCTGTAATAGGTGCCGTTGATCTCGATGCTGCTGAGCTGACGGCTGGCGAATTCGAGCTCGCGCCGCTGCACCAGTTTTTCGGGATAGAAGTTGTTGCGCCACGGCACGAAGGTCCAGCCGCCGATGCCGGCGCGGATGCCGTCGACCGGGCCCGGACCGGCGCCGAAATCGCCGGCCGCGGCCGAAGCCGGTGCGGCGAACAGGTCGCCGGGTGCGGAGTCGCTGCTGCGTTTGCGGTTCATAGGTTCCAGGGATTGTAGGTGCCGAACCACCACAGTCGGCCTTCGAGGTCGCGGCAGGTGTAGGCGCGTCCGCCGTAGTCCTGGTCGGCGAGCTCGACCACGATCTCGGCGCCGGCCGCGCGCGCCTGCGCATAGTGCTCGTCGGCGTCGCTGACGACCACCGAGCAGGCCTGAGTCTCGCGCCCGCCGATCTCATCGGGTTGGACGATGCGCTGGCCCCATTCGCTGCGGTCGTCGACCGACCCGAGCATGATCATGCCCGGCCCGTAGGTCAGTTGCGCATGGTGCACGGTATCGCCGTCGGCGTAGACGGCATGCTTCTCGAAACCGAACGCGCGGCACAGCCATTCGATCGCGGCGGGCGCGTTGCGGTAACGCAGCGACGGGATGATGGTACTGCCGGTGTTGCGGTCCATGAGACGCTCCGTGGCTGGGCGGCGCGGGCCGGGCAGGCGGCGAGGGGTGCCGGGAGTTGGGCGACGAGCATAGCGCGGCGGCGTTATCCTCGCGTCTTCACGGGCGCCGCGCGGCGGCGGGAGCATGCGATGACCAAGTATTCCGGCGGCTGCCATTGCGGCAAGGTCGCCTACGAAGTGGAAGGCGAGATCGACCAGGCGATCGACTGCAATTGTTCGATGTGCCAGCGGCGCGGCGGCTTGCTGTGGTTCGTGCCGCGCGCGGCGTTTTCGTTGAAGACCGATCCGGCCGACCTGGGCCTGTATCACTTCAACAAGAACAGCATCGACCACCATTTCTGCAAGCACTGCGGCATTTCGTCCTTCAGTCAGGGCAGCATGCCCGACGGCACCCTGATGACGGCGGTCAACGTGCGCTGCCTGGAAGGCGTCGACCTGGCTTCGATCCAGGTGATGCCGGTGGACGGGCGCAGTTTCTGAGGCGAAACCGGCGCTGCGCAAGCCGCGACCGCGTCAATAAACATCGTGCAAACAGGTTCGTCGGTCGACTGAGTGGCGACCGCTCTACTCGCGATCGTCACTCGCCCGCAACCGCTCCCGCCCGCGCTCGGTCAACACCGCCACCTGGGTGTCGCCGCGCGTCTCCACCCTCACCCAGCCGGGGCCGGTGTGGCCGCCGATGGCGTCCTCGCCGATCCAGGCCAGCTCGCGCAGCAGCACGCTCATGCGCAGGCCCAGGCGTTTGCACAGGCGCGGCAGCGACACGCCGTCGGCCTCGCCGGCCAGCATCGCCAGCAGCGCCTCAGTCGACCCGGACAAGGCCGATGTCCTTGGCCTGCAGGCCCTGCGCCGCGTGCGGCCGGTGCGGATGCACGAGTACCGGAATCGATTTCGAAGTCGGCGTGCGCGCCTCGTCGGCGAAGCTCGACAGCGGCACCAGCGCATTGGTCTCGGGGTAATAAGCGGCCAGGCAACCGCGCGGAATGTTGTAGTCGACCAACAGGAAGCGCCGGGCGACGCGCTCGACCCCGTCCTCGCACAGGCTTTCCAGGTCGACCCAGTCGCCGGCGTTCATGCCCAGCGCGGCGATGTCGTCGCGATGGATGAACAACACCCGGCGCTCGCCGAACACCCCTCGGTAGCGGTCGTTCATGCCGTAGATGGTGGTGTTGTACTGGTCGTGCGAGCGGGTCGTCGCCAGGGTGAACACCGGCTGCTGCCGGCCGGCGCGGGCGCGGTGCACCGGCAGGTCGGTCGGCACCGCATGCGCCTTGAACAAGGCCTTGCCCTCGGGGTTGAGCCAGCGCCGCTCGGCCGCGGCATTGGGCAGGTGGAACCCGCCGGGCACGCGCACGCGCCGGTTGAAATCGTGGAAGTCCTCGAACACCTCGGCGATCTTGTCGCGGATGCGGTCGTAGTCGCCGACCAGCCACAGCCACGGCACTTTGCTGCGCGCGCCGAGGGTGGCCGCGGCCAGGCGCGCGACGATCGCCGGTTCCGACAGCAGAGTCGGCGCGGCCGGCGCGTTGATGCCGGCGGACAGATGGACCATGCTCATGGAATCCTCGACCGTCACGCCTTGCGCGCCGCCGTCCTGGATATCGATCTCGGTGCGGCCGAGGCAGGGCAGGATATAGGCGTCGCGACCGTGCACCAGGTGGCTGCGGTTGAGCTTGGTGGTCACGTGCACGGTGAGCTCGCAGCGGCGCAGCGCGCGATGGGTGGCCTCGGTGTCGGGCGTGGCGGTGGCGAAGTTGCCGCCGAGGCCGAAGAAGGTCTTGCAGCGGCCCTCGAGCATGGCCTCGATCGCGCCGACCGTGTCGTGGCCGTGCTCGCGCGGCGGTTCGAAACCGAACACCTCCCGCAGGCGGTCGAGAAAGGCCGGCGAGGGCTTTTCGTAGATGCCCATGGTGCGGTCGCCCTGCACGTTGCTGTGGCCGCGCACCGGGCAGGGGCCGGCGCCGGGGCGGCCGATGTTGCCGCGCAACAGCAGCAGGTTGCACAGCATGTGGATGGTCGCGACCGAGTGCTTGTGCTGGGTGATGCCCATGCCCCAGCAGCAGATTACGCTGCCGGCCCGGATATAGATGTCGCCGGCGCGTTCGAGTTCGGCGCGGCTGAGGCCGGACTCGGCCTCGATGGTGTCCCAGGACTCGGCGGCGACGTCGGCGGCGAAACGCTCGAAGCCGCGGGTGTGTTCGGCGATGAAGGCCACAGCGATGACCCGCTCGCGGCCCTCGCGCTGCGCCTGCGCATCGGCTTCGAGGGTGCGCTTGATGATGCCCTTGACCGCGGCCAGGTCGCCGCCGATGCGCAACTGGAAATAATCCGAGGAGATCCGGGTCGAGCCGTTGTGCAGCATCTCCAGCTTGTCCTGCGGGTCGGCGAACTTCTCCAGACCGCGTTCGCGCAGGGGGTTGAAGGAAACGATCGCGGCGCCGCGCTTGGCCGCCTTGCGCAGCTCGCCGAGCATGCGCGGATGGTTGGTGCCGGGGTTCTGGCCGAAGATGAAGATCGCTTCGGCGATCTCGAAATCGTCGAGCAGCACCGTGCCCTTGCCGACGCCGAGCTGGGCCTTCATCGCGGTGCCGGAAGGTTCATGGCACATGTTCGAGCAGTCGGGGAAGTTGTTGGTGCCGAACTCGCGCACGAACAACTGGTACAGGAAGGCGGCTTCGTTGCTGCAGCGCCCCGAGGTGTAGAACAAGGCCTGGTCGGGCGAGTCCAGCCCATTGAGATGCGCGCCGATGCGGGCGAAGGCTTCGTCCCAGGCGATCGGCAGGTAGCGGTCGCTGGCCGCGTCCCAGCGCATCGGGTGGGTCAGCCGGCCTTGGTTTTCCAGCCAGTGGTCGCTGTAGCGCGCAAGCTCGGCGACGGTGTATTGGGCGAACAGTTCCGGTGTGGCGCGGTGCTTGGTCGCTTCGGCGGCCACTGCCTTGGCGCCGTTCTCGCAGAACTCGAAGGTCGAGGTGTGATCGCGGTCGGGCCAGGCGCAACCGGGGCAGTCGAAGCCGTCGGGCTGGTTGGCCGAGAGCAGGGTGCGCGCGCCGTGCACCGGCACGTCCTGTTCGAGCAGGTGTCGGGCGACGCTGCGCAAGGCGCCCCAGCCGCCGGCCGGGCCGTCGTAGGGGCGGATGGTCTTCTTGCTCATGAGTTCGCTTCCGTTGCGTCGCCATCGCCACGATCGTCGCCGGCGCGCGGTGCGCGCGCCGGGGACTCGATCAGGCGCTGCGGGTGGGTGTAGACGGCGTGCCCGTCGTCGCGGGCGAAGCCGATGAGGGTCAGGCCGGCCGAGTCGGCCAGCGCGATCGCCAGCGCGGTCGGCGCCGAGATCGCGGCCAACAGCGGGATGCCGGCCTGCGCGGCCTTCATCGCCATCTCATAGCTGGCGCGACTGGTGACGACGGCGAAACCCTGCAGCGGGTCGAGGCCGGCGGCGACCAGGGCGCCGATCAGTTTGTCGAGCGCGTTGTGGCGGCCGACGTCTTCGCGCACGAACAGCACGCGGCCGTCGCGGCCGGCCCAGCCGGCCGCATGGGTGGCGCCGGTCAGCGCGTTCAAGGGTTGGCGCTCGCGCAGTTCGCGCAAGGCGCGATGCAGGGCCTCGACGCGGATCGGCTTGCTGTCGCGCAGGCGCGGCGGCGGCCGCAGCACCGCCTCGATGCTCTCGGTGCCGCACACGCCGCAGCCGCTGCGGCCTTGCAGGTTGCGCCGGCGCTGCTCGAGCGCGGCGGCGCGGGCCTGGGGAATCGCGAGTTGCACGGTGATGCCTTCGAGCGAAGTCGCGATCTCGCCGACCCGCAGTTCGCCGGCGCGGGCGACGAGGCCCTCGCTGAGCGAAAAACCCAGGGCGAAATCGGCGAGGTCATCGGGCGTGGCCATCATCACCGCGAACGGCGTGCCGTTGTAGACCAGCGCGACCGGCACTTCGGCGGCGATCGCATCGACGGTGTCGTCGACGCGCGCGCCGCGGCGGCGGCGCACCGGGCGCGACACCGCGCCGGCAGGCTGCATGTCGGTGTGCGGCGCGCCGGCCTCTTGCGCGTCTGCCGGCGCGTCGTTCGGGTATTTCGGTTCGATGGCGGTCTTGCTCATGGTTTGGAATGCCGGACGGCGCATGGCCGTCCGGCCAGGGCCTCAATGGAACAGCACGAACGCCTTCTGCAAGGTGACCCACATGCCCCAGGCCAGCGGCAGGCCGACCGAGGCCCAGGCCGCGAGCACCAGGGCCGGATGGCCGCCATGGCCGATCAGCGCCATCTGCGCGGCGTCGGCCGACGCGGGCAGGGCGCCGTCGTGGCCGGTCTTCTCGTGGGCGAGGCGCTTCTCGCGCGCCAGTTCCTCGGCGGTCATGAAGTGCTTCTGCGCGATCGGGCGCACCATCAGATTGCACAACAGGCCCAGCACCAGCATCCCGGCCAGGATATACATCGTGGTGTTGTAGACCTGCGAAGGCGGCATGCCCAGCCCGAGCTGGTAGTCGCGCATGTAGGTCACCACCACCGGGCCGAGGATGCCGGCGGTGGCCCAGGCGGTCAGCAGGCGGCCATGGATCGCGCCGACCATCTGGGTGCCGAACAGGTCGGCCAGGTAAGCCGGAATGGTGGCGAAGCCGCCGCCGTACATCGACAGGATCACGCAGAAGATCGCCACGAACGCGGCGATGCTGCCGGCGCCGGAACCGGCCCAGGGCGCGCTCGCGTACAGGGCGATGCCGAGCACGAAGAACACCACGTAAGTCATCTTGCGGCCGATGTAGTCCGAGGTGGAGGCCCAGAAGAACCGCCCGCCGATGTTGAACAGGCTCAGCAAGCCGGTGAAGCCGGCGGCGATCGCCGCGATCAGGCCCAGTTGCGCTTCGTCGAGCGACTTGATGCCGCCGTCGACGCCGATGAGTTTGCCGCCGAACACTTCCTGCAGCATCGGCGAGGCCATGCCGATCACGCCGATGCCGGCCGAGACGTTGAGGCAAAGCACGCCCCACAACAGCCAGAACTGCGGTATGCCCCAGACCTTGCTCACGTGCACGTGCTGCCGGGTGATCATGGTGTTCGCGCTCGCCGGCGGCGGCGTCCAGCCCGCGGGCGTCCAGCCGCTCGGCGGAATGCGGTAGCCGAACGCGCCGGCCATCATGAAGACGAAGTAGATCGCCGCCATGGTCAGGAAAGTTTCGAACACGCCGACCGACGTCGCGGTGGCGTAGTGCTTCATCAGCAGATCGGCGAGCGGGCTGCCGATCATCGCGCCGCCGCCGAAGCCCATGATCGCCATGCCGGTGGCCATGCCGCGGCGGTCTGGAAACCACTTGATCAGGGTCGACACCGGCGAGATGTAGCCCAGGCCGAGGCCGATGCCGCCGATCACGCCCGAGCCCAGCCACAGCATCCAGATCTGGTGAGTCTTGACCCCGATCGCCGAGATCACCAAACCGCCGCACCAGCACAGCGCCGAGACCACGCCGGCCTTGCGCGGGCCGGCGCGTTCGAGCCAGCCGCCCCAGATCGCCGCCGAACAGCCCAGCAGGACGAAGAACAAGGTGTACATCCAGGTCAGCGCGCTGACCTTCCAGTCGCAGTCGGTCGCGACCATGCGCGCGAAGAAGCCCAGGTCGGCCGGGCACTCGATCGGCGCGCCGATGCCGACCGCCTGCGACAGCGGCAGCCAGAACACGCTGAAACCGTAGGCCATGCCGATGCACAGATGGATCGCCAACGCCGCCGGCGGCACCAGCCAGCGGTTGAAGCCGGGGCCGGCGACGATGCGTTCTTTCGCCAACCAACTTTCCGATCGCCGGCCTTCCGTGGCGGATGGCGGGGTTGCTGAAACCACCGCGCTGTCACTGGACATAAGGACCCCTCCGATTACTGCTGCGACTGCCTAGGATCTACATCAATATGTACTTCAGGACATATTTGGGGGTCAGTCCGGAAGCGTGAGCGAGGCTATCCCAGGCAGAAGGTGACGTATATCGCCGAGTAGTCTAATAATCGGCTGTGCAAAGCCGATTGGATCGGCTGCAGGAGGCTCGTCCGAGCGGGCCCGACCACGTCCGACCACGTCCGGTTCCGCCCCCATTCGGCCCGACTCGCCGCCACGAGAGCTTTCGCAGGTGCAGGCATGTTCAAAGTCCAGATCCAACCCAAGTGGACGCTGCACGCCGCCGACGGGCGGCCGCTGCCGCCGAAGCTGATCGACCTGTTGCTCGGCGTGCATGCGACCGGCTCGCTCGCCGCGGCCTGCCGCGACCTGGATCTGTCCTATCGCTATGCCTGGGGGCTGCTGCGATCTTCGCGGGCGCTGTTCGGCACGCCGCTGCTGCGGATGACCCGCGGCCGCGGTGCGCGGCTGACCGCGCTCGGCGAACGCCTGGTCTGGGCCGAGCAGCGCATCGCCGCGCGCCTGGCGCCGACCCTCGACAGCCTGGCTTCGGAGGTCGAGGTCGAACTGCAGCGCACCTTGACTGCGCAGGCGGCGCCGCAGCGCCTGCACGCCGCGCACGGGTTCGCGGTCGAGACCCTGCGCCGTTTCCTCGACGAGGCCGGCACTCCGGTCGACCTGAAATACCGCAGCCCCGGCGAAGCGCTGAGCGCGCTGCGCGCCGGCGACTGCGACCTGGCCGGCGTGCACCTGCCGATCGGCGAGTTCGAGCGCGAGATCCTGTCGCTGTACGCCGACCGCATCGACCCGGTCAACGACCGCGTCCTGCACCTGGCGACGCGGCGCATCGGCCTGGTCGTCGCGGCCGGCAATCCCAAGCGCATCCGCGCGCTCGCCGACCTGTTGCGCGAAGACGTGCGCTTCATCCACCGCCAGCCCGGTTCCGGCGCGCGTCTGTTGCTGGAGCGCATGCTGGCGCGGCAGGGGCATTCGATCCGCGAGGTGCGCGGTTGCGGCATCGACGAGCTGACCCATGCCGCGGTCGCGGCCTATGTCGCCAGCGGCATGGCCGACGCCGGATTCGGGCTGGAGACGCCGGCGCGGCGTTACGGCCTGGACTTCGTCCCGGTCGCCTCCGAGCATTATTTCTTCCTGGTACGCGCCGACAGCCTGGCCTCGCCGGGCCTGGCCGAGATGCTGGCGATCCTGCGCAGCGACCGTTTTCGCTACGAGCTGGGCCAGTTGCCGGGTTACGACGCCGACCGCTGCGGCACGGTGCAGGACGTGGTCGAAGCGTTTCCGGCCGCGCGGGCGGTGTTCGGCTGAGTCGCAGCGGGGTTGCGTGGCCATCCGTGTTTCGCGCGACCCGCGTCAGCGACGATGTCGTAGGCACTGCAATACGAAAAACCCGCCATGCGGCGGGCTTCCCGTCCTGCGAACCGATTCAGAGAATCGGTTCGTCCAGCATCAGCTCGCGCACGAACCGCACCGGCGGGGCGCCGTAGGACAGCACCTGGTCGTGGTAGGTCTTGGCGTCGAACTTCGGCCCGAGCTTGGCTTCCACCGCCTTGCGCATGTCGAAATGTTCCTGCGCGCCGACGAAATAGGTCGGCAGCTGCGCCGAGGTCAGCTGCGCGCGCACCCACTTGCCGGCGGCTTCGCGTTCCTGCTGGAAGGTCTGCCGGGTCATGAAGTGCATCGCCTGCTCGCGGCTCCAGTCTTCGACCTGCACGCCCTGGTCGAGGATCGCGTTGCCGATGCTGCGCAGGTAGAACTTGAGCTGGACCAGGCGGAACAGCGGGTCGTTGTCGAGATAACCGGCGTCGGCCATCACGTCCTCGGTATAGACCGCCCAGCCTTCGGCGAACACGCCCGAACGCAGCACCGCGCGCAGGGTCGACGGCGCCTTGGCCGAATGCGCGCCTTCCAGGTAGTGGCCCGGCATCGCTTCGTGGATCGACAGCAGATGCACCATGCGCGTGTTGTACTCGCGCAGGAAGGAATCGACCTGGGCCTCGCTCCAGTCGTCGGGAATCGGCGAGATCGCGTAATAAGTGTCCAGGCCTTTGTCGAGCGGGCCCGGCGAATCGCAATAGGCCAGGGCCACGCCGCGCTGGAACTCCGGCATCAGGATGATCTTGACCGGCGCGTCGGGCACGGTCACCAGGTTCTTGGCGCGGGTGAAGGCGGTGGCTTCCTCGAGCGTCTGCTTGGCGAAGTCGACGACCTTGTCGCGCGCCGGCTTGTCGGCATAGGCCAGTTCGAGCGCGGCCTCGATCGCCTTCTGCTGCTGTTCCGGTGTCGGCTTGTCCGGTAGTTCCGGCGCGCCGGGCTTGCCCTTGAGTTCCTTCTGCGCGATCGCGTACATCTCGGCGCGCACGCGGGCGAGTTCGGATTGCGCGCGCTGCATGATCTCGGCGCGCGACAAGGACGAATTGAGCGAGAACTTCAGCTTCTCGTCGTACAGGGTCTGGCCGATGCGGAAATTGCCCTTGGCGTCGGGCACCAGGGTCTTGTCCAGCCACTCCTGCTGTTCGGCGACGGCCTTTCGCAGGCCGGCGACGGCGGCGTCCAGGCGCTTGCGATCGGCGCCCTTGAGCTGGCCGGCGTTGGGCGCGATGAAGGCGTCGATCAGGCTGAGCACGCCGGCGTTCTGCTTGGCGACGGTCTCGGCGTGGATCTTCGGCACCCGCGCCGGGTCGAGGTTGGCGCGGGCCTGGGCGAAGATCGCCGGGATCTTCTCCATGCGCGCGGTCGCCGACTTCAGCCGCTGCGGCATCGGCGCGAATTCGCGCGCCATCAGGTTGTAGATCGCATCGCCGGCCAGGCCGCTGTAGACCATCGGGTCCCAGGCCCAGTTCTGCAGGGTTTCGATCGACCAGATTTCCGAGCGCAGGCGGTTGCGCAGGATCGCCGCGTCGACCTGGTTCTCGCGCGACAGGCGGGCGGCGTCGACGGCATCGAGCTCGCCCAGCAGCTTGCGGTTGAAGTCGAGCTGGCGCTGGCGGCCGGCGGCGCTGAGGTCGTCGATCTCGCCATCGAAGCGGTGGTCGCCGATCTGGGTGGCGCTGACCGGGTTGATCTGCATGACCCCGTCGAGCCAGCGCCTGGACAGCGCGGCGAAGGCGGCGTCGACGGCCGGGTCCGAACTCGCCGCGGGCGCGGCGGCCGTCCGGGCCGCGGCGGTGGGTGCGGCGGTTTCGTGCGTTCCGCAGGCCGACAAGGCGACGGCCAGCAAGGCCGGAGTGAGGACGAAAGAGAGCTGCGAGGGACGCAACAGGCGCATATCCGATCTCGGTCGAGGGGGCGGCCGGGCCGCAATGCGCGGAGGATATGCGAAGGCGGTGGGGTGCGCATGGGTCATAGGTCCGGGCGGGGAGTGGGCCTCGGGCCGACGGGAAGGCGTCGCGGCGTACCGTCGCGCCGGACGCTCGTGACCGGCCCCGACCTTGCCGATCCGGTCCTTCGCGCAACCGCCGTGCCGGGCGGCGGATTTCGTGGTGCCGATGGGCGCCGGCGTCATAACCATCGGCCATGCGCTCATGCGGCGCGCGGCATGAGCGGCCCGGAATAATGAACAACGGATCGCACCACTGCGATCGCGCGCGAGCCTTGTGTTGCGGGGCTTGCGTGCGAATCGCGCGGTTCCCGCGCGCATGGCCCGATTCAGGATCGCGGCGATCGATGGCGGCGAAAACCGGGAACGCAGGCCGAACGTCGATTGACGTCGCTTTATCGCGATGCAACATATCGCTCGTCGCCGGCTTCGGCGGCCTTCCTCCGCTGCCGACGAACCGCCGTGAACCCTGCTGGACCGACCCGAACTCATGCCGCACCGCGCCGCTCCATGTGCGCGTGCCGCTGTCGCAAGTGTTGCCGCTGATCCCGCATCGCTTCGTCCGCGTCCGTCCGCCAGCTCTGCACGTGCCATGTCCGCTTCGATCCCGAAATCTCCGCTCGCGACCATGTTCGCTTCGCTGCAGCCCCGGCCCATCGCGCGAATGCCGATGCGTTGTCGCTGTAGCCGGCAGGTGATGCCCGCGACGGGTTGATCCTGCCAGCACCGTTTTTCGCCCGACCCGGATCGGTACGCGGCTGCACGGCAACGCCGTCCCGCGATTCCCTCTCCCTCGCGACTGCACTGCGCTTGCGCAGCGCCGGCGGCTGCGTGCCGTTCCGGGCGGGCGTTCTTGTTCGCTTTCGTCTTTCCCTTCGACTCGTCCCCAGGAAGCCCCATGTCCCTCGCTCTTGTTTCGTCCCGCCCCCGCGTGCGCTACCGACGCCTCGCTCTAGCGCTTTCGATCGCGCTGGCCGCGCCGTTGGCGCAAGCCGACGACACCTTGGCCGCCGATGCCGCGCCCGGCATCACCCTCGACGCGGTCCAGGTGACCGGCACCCACCTCAAGCGCAGCGACGAGGCCGGGGTCAACCCGGTGCTGGTGATCGATCGCGCGCAGATCGAAAAAAGCGGCAAGGTCACCGTGTCCGACCTGCTGCGCAGCCTCACCGTCAACAGCGGCAACAGCTTCAACGAGCAGTACACCGGCAGCTTCGCCAACGGCTCGGCCGGGGTATCGCTGCGCGGCCTCAGCCAGAAGAACACCCTGGTGCTGGTCAACGGCTATCGCGTGGCGTCGTACGGCTTCGCCCAGAACACCCAGGACAACTTCGTCGACCTCAACGCGCTGCCGCTGGGAGCGATCGAGCGGGTGGAAATCCTCAAGGACGGCGCCTCGGCGCTGTACGGTTCCGATGCGATCGCCGGCGTGGTCAACCTGATCCTGCGCGGCAAGATCGAAGGCCTGGAAGTCGACGCCGCCTATGGCGCGGCCACCGAGGGCGGCATCGACCAGAGCAGCCTCGGCCTGCGCGCCGGCCGCGGCGACTCGGCCCAGGACGGCTACAGCCTGCGTTTCAGCCTCGACGTGTTCAAGCGCGGCCGGCTCGACGCCGACGAGCGCGACCTCACCCGCGACGGCGACTATCGCGACCAGCCCGGCGGACGCCTGGCCGGCTGGTCGACCCAGGGCGGCGCCTACCTGTCGAACCCGCGCGCGCCGGCGGCGTTCCCGTGCCAGCCCGGCACCCAGTCGCGGCCGTACGCCGATTTCGGCAGCCCGCTGCCGGGCAACGCCTGCGCATTCGACACCCAGCCGTTCCGCACCCTGGTGCCGGACGTGGAGCGCTACCAGGCGCTGGTCGCCGGCGACGTGTGGTTCGACGAATCGTTGCAGGGCTTCGCCGAAATCCTCTACAGCACCAGCCACAACGGCACCTATTTCAGCGCGCCGATGTCGGTCGGTGCCGGCCTGCGCGCCTACGACCGCGGCACCGGCCGTCTGGTCGACATCCCGGCGGTGCTGCCGGTCGGCCATCCGAACAATCCGAACGCGGTGCCGACCCCGTTCGAGTATTCCTTCCTCGACCTCGGCGCGCGGTACAAGATCAACAAGTCGCAATTCCAGCGCACCCTGGTCGGTTTGCGCGGCCACGGCGAAACCTGGGACTGGGAAGTCGCCGCCAGCCATTCGGAAAGCCGCCAGCGCGAGTACGTGCGTAATTTCCTCGACCGTTACGCGTTCGAGCGGACCCTCGCCACCGGCAGCTACGACTTTTTAAACCCCGCGCGCACGCCGGGGGCGCTCGAGGCCCTGCGTCTGTCGACGCGGCGCCCGGGCACGTACCGGCTGAGCACGGTCGGCGGCAAGATCTCCGGCTTCCCCTGGCAGTGGCGCGCCGGCGACGTCGGCGTGGCCGCGGGCGTGGAGTTCCGCGACGAGGCCCAGGACGCGCGCACCAGCCCGCAAGTGTTGTCGGGCACCGAGCTGCGTCCGGCGATCAATCTGATCGACGGCAGCCGTCGCGTCTCGGCGGCATTCTTCGAACTCAGCCTCAAGCCCTGGCAGCAGGTCGAAGTGCAGTTGGCCGGCCGCGGCGATCATTACGACGATTTCGGCAGCGCGTTCTCGCCCAAGCTCGGCATCCGTTGGCAGGCCAGCGACGATTGGTTGCTGCGCTTAAACGCATCGCGCGGATTCCGCGCGCCGTCGCTGCCGGAGATCGCCCAGAGCACCACGATCAGCTACGGCAGCGTCATCGACCCGTTCGACCCGGTGCAGCCGGGCGCGTCGCGCGGCGTGACGATCCTGCGCGCCGGCAACCCCGAGCTCAAGGCCGAGCGCTCCAGCAACATCAACCTCGGCGTGTTGTGGGCGCCCGATGCCGACACCAGCCTCGGCGTCGACCTGTACCGCATCCGCCAGGACGACCTGATCGCGCCGGACAACGTCCAGTTCGTGGTCTCCAACCCGCAGACCGATCCGGGGCGGATCACCCGCGATACGCAAGGCCGGTTGCAACTGGTCGAAAACCGCTACGCCAACCAGGGCACCCTGACCACGACCGGCTTCGACATCGAAGGCCGCAAGGTCTGGCACGCCGGCGAGGCCGACTGGACGCTCGACGGCACCTGGACCCGCCTGCTGAGCTACGAGCAACCGCAGGTCGCCGGCCAGAACGCACTCGAAGGCGCCGGCGGCAACCGCTTCGGCGCGCTGCCGAAGTGGCGCGGCATCACCTCGCTGGCGTACGGCCGCGGCGACTGGAACGCACAGCTGTCGTGGCGCTACATCGGCGGTTACCGGCAGCAGGTCGTCGACGCGCGCAGCAACCCGGGCCTGGACGCCCAGGTCGACGACCACCACCAGTTCGACCTGTACCTGGGCTACGAAGGCCTGCGCGACACCACCTTGTATCTGTCGGTGCAGAACCTCGCCGACAAAGACCCGCCGTTCGATCCGGCCGGCGGCGCCTTGCCCTACGACATCAGCCAGTACGATGCCCTGGGCCGCTTCGTCACGGTGGGGTTCAAGCATAAGTTCTGATCGCCTGATCCAGTAGGACTGGAGTCCCGGCGCCTGGCGGGCGCGGCGCACGCGCTGCGTCGTTGCCGAAGGCGGGCCCCGCTTGGCGGAGCCGAACATCCCAGGCTGCAGGGGGCATGGCCCCAGAGGATTGGCCCACACCCCCGAAACCGTTCGACCCCGATCGACCCGGCGCGACGTTAGCCATGACCACCGGCGCCCAGCAAACCCGCTGGGCGCCCGGCCGCGATGGCATAGTGCGCGGGCCGGACGGATCACAACGGGCCAAGGAGAAAGATCATGGGGTATGGATTCGCGAAGCGGCTGCTGGCCGCGACGCTGGCGCTGGGCGTGCTCGGCGGGTGCGGCAAGCACAACGCGGCGACGATGGAAGAGCCGGTCGCGGTGCCGACGGCGGCCCTGGTCAAGCGCGGAGCCGGCGGTACGGCGCCGTCGCCGGACAAGGCCGATCTCGGCGTGTTGCTGGCCTACGAACATCGTGTGCAGATCCGCCTGCCAGGCGAACGCATCGCGGCCCAGGCCGCGGCGGTGCAGGCGGCCTGCAACGCCGCCAAGTTCGGGGCCTGCGCGGTGCTGGGCATGAACCAGAGCGGCGGCGACGAGCCCTCGGCGATGGTGCAGGTGCGGATCGTGCCGGACGGCGTGGAACCTCTGATCGGCCTGGCCGGCAAGGGCGAGGAAATCAGCGAGCGCAGCATCCAGGCCGACGATCTGGCCACCGCGGTGCGCAACAACGCGATGCTGCAGGACCGTCTGCAGAAAGAACACGCGCGCCTGCTCGAGTTCCAGGACCGCAAGGACCTCAAGGTCGCCGACGTGCTGACCCTGTCGAACCGCATCGCCGAGATCGAGTCGCAGCTGCAGGGCGCGCAACAGGAAGCCGCGCAGCAGCAACGGCGCATCTCGACCCAGTTGGTCACCTTGAATTTCCAGACCACCCGCGGGCAGGAAAGCCGCAGCGAGATCGGCGATGCGTTCCGCGATTTCGGCGGCATCGTCGCGACCGTGATCGCGTTCCTGATCCGCGCCATCGCGGTGTTGCTGCCGGTGTCGGTGGCGCTGGCCGCCTTGGGGTGGGTGCTGCTCCGGCTGCGCCGCGCACGTCGGGCTAGGCGCGCCGCCCGCGGCGCCTGACCGGCCAGCGCGCTTGGTGCGTTAGCGGGTCTCGTCGGTTTCGAACTCGACCAGCACGTCCAGGTCGAAGGCCAGCGCTTCCACCGCCTCGCGGACCTTGTTCGCGGTGGACGCGTTGGGCGCGTCGACTTCGAGTTCGTGCACGCCGGGGCCGGCGTCGTCGGGCAGGCCGGCGGAGCTGGAATCGGAGTCGTCCATGTGCGGCATCAGGTCGGCGACTTCCTCGACGTGTTCGATGCCTTCCAGGCTCGACAGCAGGTTGCCGATGGCGCGCGCGTCGTTCTCGTTGCCGGTGATGCGCAGTCTGAGCAGGGGCATGTCGTGGCCTTCGTGCAAGGGGGTTAGGGGCAGGCTAGGCAGGCGTCGGCTAAGGCCACGTGAAGCGCGGCCGTGCCGGTGCGTCGGCGCGGCGCGAACGGCAGCAAAAAACGTCACACCGGCTGCATGCCGGTGGAGTAGGGTAGCGGCCATGACTACGACCTCCGCCGACGAGCATCCCGCGCCGAGCGTCACCCTGCGTCCGCTGGAGCGCGGCGACCTGCATTTCGTCCACGTGCTCAACAACAACCGCAGCGTGATGGGTTATTGGTTCGAGGAGCCCTACGAGTCCTTCGTCGAACTCGAAGAGCTGTACCGCAAGCACATCCACGACCAATCCGAGCGACGTTTCATCGTCCAGGACAGCGGCCAGGAACGGGTCGGGCTGGTCGAACTGGTCGAGATCGACCACCTGCACCGGCGCGCCGAATTCCTGATCATGATCTCGCCGGAACAGCAGCGCCGCGGCTATGCGCGCGCGGCCACCGAGATGGCGATCAACTACGCGTTTCGCGTGCTGAATCTGTACAAGCTCTATCTGCTGGTCGACGTCGACAATTCGCGCGCGATCTCGATCTACGAGCAGGCCGGGTTCCAGCGCGAAGGCGTGCTGATCGACGAGTTCTTCAGCGACGGTCGCTACCACGACGTGGTGCGGATGTGCCTGTTCCAGCCGCAGGCGCTGGAACGCGGCGCCAGCGCCAAGCCGCTGTCGCGCGGGCCCGAGCGCGACTGAGGCCGGCGCCGAACGCAGGCCCGAGGCCGCGCCGGACGGGCCTGAGACCGGCGCCAGACGGGCCTGAGACCGGCGCCGAACGGGCCTGACACCGGCGCCGAACGAGCCTGAGACCGGCGCCGAACGGCGCCGGGGCAGTCCACCCCGGCGCGATCGGGCCGGCTTACTTCTTCTTGCCCTTGGCCTTCGCCTTGGACGGCGCCGCGGCTTGCGCGGTCTGCTCACGCACCGGCAGCGGCACGTTGCAGATGTTGATGTGGCCGGCCGGCTGCTTGTACCACTCGTCGCGGCGGTTGCGGCGCGACTCGACCAATTCGGCGAACAGCGGCGTATCGGTGCGCAGCACTTCCAGGTTGGCGCGTTCGGCCTTCGGCACGTCGGCCGCCAGGCGGATCGCGCGGATCGGGGTGCGCTCGGCCGGAGTTTCGTAGAAGCCGAGGTTGCCGGTGCCGCGCGGCAGCGACGACAGCAGTTCGATGCCCTTGACCACGCGCCCGACCGTGGTGATGTTGCGGTCGAGGTGGCGCGGCGACTGCCCGGTCACTACGTACAGCTCGGTGCCGTTGCTGGAATCGGCGGCCATGTCGCGGCCGGCGCCGACGGTGCCGTAGCAGTGGGCGAGCCAGCTCGAACCGGTGGCCGAATCGCGCGCGGCCGGGAAGCCGGCGACGAAGCCGGCCTCGGCCGCCCAACCGTCGGCGTCGGGCAGCACGGTCATCGCCAGACCCTGGCTCTTGCGGGCGAATTCGGCCGGCAGCTTGGCCTTGACCCCGCGGCCGTACGGCTTGCGCTGGGCCGCATCCTCGGCATTCGCATCGCCCCATTGCACGACGTAGTTGTCCTGCGAGCGGTTGATGCTGAGACCGTTCCAGTACTGGTTGGTGGCCAGGGCGCGGATGTTGGCGACGTGCGCCGGCGCGAACTGCGGCGCCAGCTCGATCACCACGCGGCCGCGCGGCAGTTCGACGTACAAGGTGTTCTTCGGATCCAGCGCGCGCCAGTCGGCGGGCTGGCTGGCGTCGAGGATCTCCTGCATCGGGCGCGCCGGCGTCTGCGCCGAAGCGGTCTGCAGCACGGCGGCGGTCAACAGGCTCAGCAGGGCGGTTTGCGGCATCGAACGCATCGGGCGATCTCCTGTCAGGGCTGGCGAGTGTAGTCGCCGTGTATGAATTCGGCGAAGTCGGTTTCGCCCGGGTAGCGGTTCTCGATCACGAAGCGGTGGCGCTCGCCGTCGAGCTCGTAGCGATAGCGCGATTCGCCGCGCGGGGTGACCTGGTCGAAGCGCAGGCTGTCGCCATGCCAGCGACCGCGCGCCGGCGCGGCCGGATGGCTGCCCAGCGAGTCGAACCACCACCACAGCACCTGGTCGCTGCCGGGCTCGACCAGGAACACGCCGTGGCCGCGGAACACGGTCTCGCCATCGCGCTCCTGGCGGTATTCCTGGATCAACGCGCCGCCGTCGAGGGCGATCCGGTAGTGGCCGTGGCCGACCGAGGCGGCCGCGGTGCCGGCGTTGCGTTCGGGCCCGGACCAGGCGCCGGCGAGGCGGTGGAGCAGGGCGAGCGGAGCGGGGTCGGGTCGGGGCGATTCCATGGCGTCGGCGGGACCTCTACGGGGACTCGTGGGGCCGGGCGCTGCGGCCGGGTCGCCGCAGCCTACCCCAGGCTTGCGGGCGGAACAGGGCCCTGCGACTCGTCCTGGTGACTATCGGCACATTCGCTATACCGAAGTTCGCAATAGTCTGAGCTCAACGATAGCGGAGAGCGACATGACCGACTTCGACAGCCAGTTGCGGAAGTTCCAGAAAGAGCTCAGCGCCGGCACCGTCTCGCTGGCCCTGTTGGCGGTCCTGGCCTCGGCCGCCGAGCCGATGTACGGCTACCAGATCGCCAAGCGCCTGGAGCGCGAAGGCGAGGGCGTGCTGAGCGGCAAGCAGAGCGCGCTGTACCCGGTGCTGCGCAATCTCGGCGCCGGCGGCCTGCTCGACAGCCACGTCGAGCCCTCGGTGACCGGCCCGCCGCGCCGCTACTACCGCATCACCGAAACCGGACTGTCCGTGCTGCGCGAATGGGTCCAGGCCTGGCGCGCTACCCGCGATTCCGTCGATTCCGTTCTTCAGGGGCTAGCACTATGAACACCACCGCCGCCACCGGTTCCTTCGCCCGCCCCGACAGCGCGCTGCCGCAGTCGATACCGGATTACCTCGACCGCCTGCGCGCGGCCCTGGCCGGCGCCGACAAGGCGCTGATCCAGGACGCGCTGTACGACGCCGAGGAATACCTGCGTTCCGAGATGGCCGAGAACCCGGGCCAGAGCGAGGCCGAGGTGATCGCCGCGGTCGCCGGCAGCTACGGCGCGCCCGACGAGGTCGCCGAGATCTACCGCGACACCGAGGTCAAGGTGCAGACCGCGCTGCGTCCGCCGGCGCCCAGGCCGCGCCAGTCGCTGCTCGGGCGTTTCTTCGGCGTCGCCGCCGAACCGCGCACTTATGCCGCGCTGTTCTACATGCTGTTCTCGCTGGCGACCGGCATCTTCTACTTCACCTGGGTCAACGTCGGCCTGTCGGTGTCGTTGGGCATGCTGATCCTGATCATCGGCGTGCCGCTGTTGATCCTGTTCCTGGGCTCGGTGCGGATCCTGTCCTTGGTCGAAGGCCGCCTGGTCGAGGTCATGCTCGGCGAACGCATGCCGCGCCGGCCGCTGTACCAAAATCGCGAACGGCCGATCCTGGAACGTATCAAGGACATGTTCGCCGACCCGCGCACCTGGAGCACCTTGATCTACATGCTGTTGATGCTGCCGCTCGGCATCGTGTACTTCACCGTCGCGGTGACCGGCCTGAGCGTCTCGCTGTCGCTGATCTTCTTCCCGCTGCTGCGGCTGGTGGGCCTCGGCACGGTGCAGTTCGACGGCTACGACGTGTTCATGGCCTGGGAGCCGTGGTCGTGGCCGGTGGCGATGCTGATCGGCGTGGTGCTGCTGTTCGCGACCCTGCACATCGCACGTTTCGTCGGCAAGTTCCACGGCCAGATCGCCAAGCACCTGCTGGTGCGTCTGGGCTGAGACGAGGCGAGGCGACGCGGCGGTCGACGCCGCGATCGCCGATCTTCGATCGCGGCGAGAGTCGGATCGAACGAAGCCGGCCCCAGGGCCGGCTTCGTCGTCGTGATGTGTGCCCGCACCGAACGCGCTGAGCCGCTGGCCTTCGTCGCTGCTGTCGCTGTTCCCCCCTTCGGAAAAGGGGGAAGGAGGAGTGCTCTTGCTTGCCCCACGCATCGCGCCGAACAACAAATCCCCCGCGCCGAAACCCGCATTGGACTTCGTTCCGTGTCGGGCGCTCGCCCCCTATTCAAAGGGGGCGATGTGGCAGGCGTGTCCGGAGAGAGCGCTGCTCAAGCGTCGTTGTTGCAATTCGTTTGTCGTTGCGGCGCGCAAAGCAGGCGATGCATCACTGCAGGAAGCAGCTGACTTTGACCTGCAGGAAGCTGGCTTGTTCTTGCTGCATTGCGGCCTGGCAGACCGGGTCGGTCGAGGAGCCGGCTTGCTGGCACTTCATCGCGCGTTGCTGCGAAACGATGTTGTAGATCTGCCGGTTGACCGAGCACTGCGGCGTCGGTGCCGGGCATTGCGCATCCATCATCTGCCAATAGACGTTCTCGACCTGTTGGCGTTGCTGGCAGATCGGGCTGTTCGGGCCTTGCGCGGTGCAGGCCTGGACCCGCTGGATGTGGCTGATTTCGACTTGGATACGCGAAGACTGGCAGGCCGCGGTGGCGGCGGAAGCCGCACCCGAGCACAGCATCAGGGCGGACAGGACGGCGGAAACGGTGGCGAGTTTCATGCGGTTCTCCTTGAGCCGGGGGCAATGGAACGAGTCGAGGGGTGAAGCACGATCCGGGGCAAGCGCGCGGGCAGAGCGCCGATGCTTGCGACGGGACCTAAGGACCTGCGATCGCAGTCGGCGATCGCGCTTGCGATGAAGTCGATGGATGACGCAACGCGACGCGCAGGCCTCGGTGCTGCGGCGGGCGATGACGAGATAACGAGGCGGTACGGCATGGGCCTTCCTGGCGTGTCGCGAACGGCGCGGCCGGTTCGCATGGTCCTGGTTCGCCGAGCTGATGCGATGGGCCTCGAACTGAGGGCGACTGCACAAACGGCGTTCGCTGGGGCGCGCGATCCTTCGGCGGGCCTCAGCGCGGACTGTAGCGGCAAAATTCGCCAGGTCCGTGCGACTGCGGCCGCGTTTGCGATCCAGTCGACAGTTTTTGCGTGCGGATCGGCCGGGTTCGTGGATGAAAAAAGCCCGATGCATGGCATCGGGCTCGGGGTGCGGCGGCGCTGCGCGCTATGGCGCAGGAGGTTCAGGCCGCGTACTTGGCGATGAACTTGCGCACTTGCGGATAGACCTGCTCGCGCCAGCGGCGGCCGCTGAAGATGCCGTAATGGCCGGCGCCGAGGACGGTCAGGTGCTCGCGATCGGCTTCGGCCACGCCGGTGCACAGGGTATGCGCGGCGCGGGTCTGGCCCTGGCCGGAAATATCGTCGAGCTCGCCTTCGATGGTCAGCAGCGCGGTGTTGTTGATCGCGCCCGGATTCACCCGTTCGCCGGCGACGTCCCACAGACCGCGCGGCAGCAGGTGCTCCTGGAACACCACGCGGATGGTGTCGAGGTAGTACTCGGCCGGCATGTCGAGCACGGCGTTGTATTCGTCGTAGAAACGGCGATGCGAGTCGGCGTCTTCGAGGTCGCCCTTGACCAGGTCCTGGTAGAAATCCCAGTGCGACTGGAAATGCCGTTCCGGGTTCATCGCGACGAAACCGCCGTGCTGCAGGAAGCCCGGATAGACGCGGCGGCCGCGGCCGGGGAAGTTGGCCGGCACCTGATGGATCAGGTTGCCTTCGAACCACCACAGCGGCTTGTGCACGGCGAGGTCGTTGACCTGGGTCGGGCTTTCGCGGGTGTCGATCGGGCCGCCCATCATCACCAGCGAACGCGGCGTGGCTTCGCCGCGCGCGGCCATCAGCGACACCGCGGCGAGCACCGGCACGGTCGGCTGGCAGACGCTGATCACGTGCAGGGTGTCGGCGCCGATCAGGCGGATGAAGTCCTGGATGTAGGCGACGTAGTCGTCGAGGGTGAAGGCGCCGTCCTCGGCCGGCACCATGCGCGCGTCGACCCAGTCGGTGATGTAGACCTTGTGGTCGCGCAGCAGCGTCTTGACTGTGTCGCGCAGCAGGGTGCTGTGATGGCCCGACAAGGGCGCGACCACCAGCACCGGCGGATCGTCCTTGAGCTCGGCGATGTTGTCGGCGTCGTCGGCATAACGCTTGAAGCGCAGCAGCCGGCAGAACGGCTTGCGCTGCATCTCGCGCTCGATCACCGGATAGGCGTTGCCGTCGATCTGGACCGAGTGGATGCCGAACTCGGGCTTTTCGTAATCCTTGCCGACCCGGTACAGCAGTTCGTAACCGGCGGCCAGGCGCGAGGCGCCGGGTACGGCCGAGAGCCAGCTGCCGGGCGCGGCGAACATCTTCGCGCCGGCTTCGGCCCAGTAGGTCATCGGCGCCATCCAGGCACGGCCGAGTTCATGCATCTGATAAAGCAGCATCGGATGGGACTCTCTGTGGCGTTACGGCGGTGGCGGTGCCGCCCGTACCGGTGAATTCGGCCGAGCGGTTTGCTGCGGCGCAGCATAGCGGATTGGGACGGGGGTCGCGTGAATGGCCCATGCGCCTGCGACGGGCGTTCCGGGACGTGCCGCCACCCAGTAACGGCGCCGCTCCCACTGGGCCGATCGGCTTAGCCGGCGGTTTCCAAAGCCGCGGTGTCGCCGCGCAGCGCCGGGGCCAGCCACAAGTGCGAGCCCAGGCCGGCGAAGCCCTGTGCGGCGAAGCGTTCTCGATAGAACCTGGCGGGGCGGCGCTTGAAGCCGTCGGTGTCGCCCTCGATGCCGTCCTCGCGGCTGAAGGTTTCCAGGAAGGCGACGCCGCCGCACAGTTCGGCCAGGCCGGACAGACCGCGGTCGAGTTCGCGGGTGTCCAGGTAGTGCAGCACGTCGCTGCAGATCAGCAGGTCGACCGGGGCGCAGGGGCGCAGGAACTCGAAATCGCCGAAGCGCGCCAGGTGCAGGTTGCGGCTGCGGCCGTAGCGGGCGACCGCGTACTCGCTGCTGTCGAAGCCCAGATAACTCGCGCGCGGCCGCAGCTTGAGCAGCGGCGCCCGCCACGGTCCTTCGCCGCAGCCGATGTCGAGCACGCTGCGCAGCGGGCGTTCCAGGTGGTATTCGGCGGTGGCCACGGCCAATGCGACCTTGCGTGCCAGGCGGGCGCTGCCGCCGATGGCCTGGTCCTTGAGAGCCGGGTCGCGGTACCAGCGCTGGAAGTAATCGCGGTCGTACTGTTTGCTCATGGGGTCATCGGCGTGGCGTGGAGCGTGGCATCCTATCGCGCCCGGCCGGCGAACCGGCGCGTTGCGCGTGCCCTTCGCTCGAGCACCGCTTCATCGGTCCCGCCCGCCGACAACGCCAGCCGACTCCAGGACGCCCGCGTATGAATGCCTATCTGTGGACCAAGACCTTCCATCTCGTGTTCGTGATCGCCTGGATGGGCTCGGTGTTCTACCTGCCGCGGATCCTGGTCAACCTGGCCGAAGCCGGCGACGAGCCGGCGGTGCGCGCGCGCCTGGTACTGATGGGCCGGCGCCTTTACCGCTTCGGCCACATCATGTTCGGCATCGCCGCGATCCTCGGCGGCGTGCTCTGGTTCGTGTTCCACATGAGCGGCGGCTGGCTGCACGCCAAGCTGACCGTGGTCGCGGCGATGCTGGCCTTCTACATCGTCGCCGGCCGCTGGCTCAAGGGCGTCGACCAGGGCCGCCCGCTGCCGTCCTCGCGCAGCCTGCGCATCTTCAACGAAATCCCGGTGTTCGCCCTGGTCGCGATCGTGTGGCTGGTGTTGGCTAAGCCGTTCTGATCGGGAGTTGGGAATCGGGAGTCGGGAGTCGGGAGTCGAGGTTCGGGACTGGGGACTCGGGACTCGGGACTCGTAAAAGCGGGCCGGCGCGGACGACCGAGTAACGAAAAGCGCGACCCTTCCAGGTCGCCGTTTTCTTACTGCCCAGCCCGGTGCTGTTCCCCCCTTTGAAAAAGGGGGGGCAGGGGGATTTGCTCTAAGCGAAACCCCTCAACGGCTCTTGAAATCGTCCGGCTTCGGCAGCGTCAGCGGGATGGCGTTCGCGTCGCAGTCGCCCTTCGCGCACAGCGCTGCGCGCAGTTTCGGCATGCTCTGCAGCATGAAGTGATAGATCGCGTTCTGCTCGACGCTGCCGCGTACCGCGTCGCTGCCGGGGCCGCGCGCCCAGATGCCGACGTCGTCGCCGCCGTGGGTCTCGGCATTGGTCGGCACCAGCGCTTCCTGCATGTAGTCCGGATGCTCGGTGTCGACCCGGCTCAGGTCCGGGCGCCCCTTCTCGGCCGCCTGGGTGCCGCTGACGGTGTGCGGGTAACGGTGCGGGCCTTCCGGCTGCTGCGCGCTGGCGCCGACGTAACCCGGACCGTTGCTGTAGCTCAGGGTGGTGTAGGGCATGCCGAGCGAGTCGCGGGCGTAGTCGCCCGGGTCGCCTTCTTCGCCGCTGCTGCCGCGCACCTTGCCGAGCATCGGGTTGCCGCGCACCGGGTAGCCGACGAAGCTCAGGGTGTGCGAGTGATCGGCGGTGACCAGGATCAGGGTGTCGTCGGCCGAGGTCGCCCGGGTCGCCGCTTCGACCGCTTCGCTCAGGGCGATCGTGTCGGTCAGCGCGCGGTAGGCGTTGCCGAGGTGGTGGGCATGGTCGATGCGCCCGCCCTCGACCAGCAACACGTAGCCGTTGTCGCCCTTGACGCGCTTGAGGCGTTCGATCGCCGCGGTGGTCATTTCGGCCAGCGAGGGTTCGCCGGCGCCGTCTTGCGGGCGGTCGTGCGAGAACTGCATGTGATCGGGCTCGAACAGGCCGAACAGCGGCTGGTCCTTCGGCGCGGCGGCGAATTGCTCGGCGTTCCAGACATAGGCGCCGCCGGGGTGGCGCTGCTTCCAGGTCGCGACCAGGTCGCGGCCGTCGAGGCGCTGGCCGACCTTGTCGTCGTACTCGGGGTCGCGCTGTTCGACGGTCATGAAGTTGCCGCGGCCGCCGCCGAGCAGCACGTCCGGGCCGGTGCCGTAAGGCGATTCGATCATCTGCCGGGCGATGTCGACGCAGCCCTGGGCTTTGGCCTTCTCCGGCAGGTCCATGTCGTTTTCCCAGTTGCGGTCGGCCGAATGGCTGAAGGTCGCGCCGGGGGTGGCATGGGTGACGCGGGTGGTGGTGACCACGCCGGTCGCCAGGCCGCTGCTCGCAGCCAGTTCCCACAGGGTCAGCACCGGCGCGGCCAGCGCGCCGGCGCAATCGCCGCGCGCGGCCTGCTGGCCGATGCTGAGCACGCCGGCGCGGGTCTTCACCCCGGTCGCCATCGCGCTCATGGTGCCGGCCGAGTCGGGCGTCTGCGAGTCGGTGTTGTAGGTCTTGCTGAGCGCGGTCGCGGGGAAGCGCTCCCAGCTCAGGCGGTTCTCTTCGCCCGGCGCGCCCTTGATCTGGCCGGCGAGAATGCGCGCGGCCGCGACCGTGGTCAGGCTCATGCCGTCGCCGACGAACAGGATGACGTTCTTGGCCTTGCCGCCGATGGCGCCGCGCTGGGCGGCCTGCGCGGCGCCGTCGCGGTACCACCAGGCCGGGGTCTCGCCCTGCGGGTGCTGGATCGCGGGGACGTCGATGGCGACGGCGTGCGCCGTGGGCGCACCGCCGCGGGTCGGCGCCGTGGCGGCGCAGGCGCCGAGCAAAGCGGGAACGAGAAGGACGGAAGCGGAACGCAGCTTGGACATGGACGGCCGGCTTGGGGTGACTAGCCGGCGATTATGCCCCGGGTCTATGACGGCGCGGCGCTGGCGCCTGGGCGCCGTTTTGCGGGATCGGGCGGGAGCGCGGCGGCGCAGGAGCGAGTAAACGGGAGCGAGGAGTGAGGAGTGAGCAAGGGCCGGAGCAACGCCCGCCTTCGCTCGCTCTTCACTCCTATTCACTCACTTCTAGCTCCTACCCACACGCTCCCGCTTCAAATAGCCTGTCCCAGCCGCAGGTCCGAGCGGTGCTCGAGAAAATTCACCACCAGCCCCAGCCCGATCACGAACGCGGCGACCACCAGGATGTGGTTGAGCCCGACCTGGCGCAGCACCACGCCGCCGATCAGCGAACCCAGGGCGATGCCGATGTTGTAGCCCGACACGGTCAGGCTCGAGGCGATCTCGGCCGAGCCCGGAATCAGCCGGCGCGACACCTCGATGCCGTAGTGGCCCAGCGACGGCGTCGCGCTCATCGCGAACAGGCCGAGCACCAGGATCCCGGCGTAGGCCGCCGAGGGCAGGCCGATCAGGAAATAAATCGCCAGGAACAAGGCCGCGATCAGCGCGTAGTTGAAGCCGATCGTGCGCGACACCCCGAAGCGCGCCGCGGCGATGCCGCCGACATGGTTGCCCAGCACCACGCCGATGCCGAACAGCAACAGCAGCAGGTTGGCGGTGTCCTGGCTGTAGCCGAGCGAATCGATGATGAGCTTGGGCAGGTAGGTGTAGGCGATGAAATAGCCGCCGAACAGCAGCACGATCTTCATCAGCGCCGACAACACCCGCGGGTTGGAGATCACCGTGACGAAACCGACCGGCTGGGCGTCGATTTCGCGGCGGCCCGCGCTCGCCGGAATCCAGCGCCACATCGCCGCCGCGGCGACGAAATAGCTGGCGCCGAGCAACCAGAAGGTCGCCTGCCAATGGTAGTGATCGCTGACGAATCCCATGATCGGAATGCTCAGCACGATCGCGATGGTCAGGCCCGACACCACCTGGGACATGCCCTCGATGGTCGAGCGCGGGCTGAGTTTGCCGGCCAGCGGCATCGCCAACGAGAAAAACAGGCCGTGATTGGCGCCGAGCAACAGCCGCGCGAGCAGCAGCAGGCCGAAGTGCTCGCTGGCCGAGGCCAGCACGGTCAGCACGCCGGCCAGCGCCATCGACACCGCCAGGGTCAGGCGGGCGTCGTAGCGCTGCAGCAGGCGGGTCAGCACAGGCGCGCCGATGGTCACGCCGATGGCGTAGATCGCCACCAGCCAGCCGAGCTCGTCGCTGCTGCGGTGCAATTGATGGCTCAGCGACGGAATCAGCCCGACCGTGCCGAATTCGGCCGAGCCGAGCGCGAAGGCGCCGAGCAGAAGAGAAAACAGGGCTTTGTTCATTGGACGGGAATCGGGAATGGGGGAATCGGGAATGGGAAGAGGGGGAAAGAAAAGCGGAGGAGGCGGGACGAGATCGTGGATTGGCGCGAAGCCGCTCCAACGATTCCCTATTCCCTATTCCCGATTCCCGGCCGCCTACAAATGACTGCCGCCGCTGGCATCCAGGGTGGTTCCGGTGAACCACCGGCGGTCGTCGGAGGCGATGAAAGCTACGACATCGCCGATGTCTTCCGGCTGACCCACGCGCTTGAGCGCCTGGCTGCCGAGCACGAAAGCGCGGCCTTCATCCTGCTGCAGGAACTTGTTCATGACCGTTTCGATGGCGCCGGGCGACACGTTGTTGACGGTGATGCCGCGCCGGGCGAATTCCGGCGCGAGCTGCCGGGTCAGCACCTCCACCGCGCCCTTGCTGGCGGCGTAGGCGGCCAGGCCCTCGGTGGCCATGCGGGTCGACAGCGAGGTGATGTTGACGATGCGGCCGCCGTCGTTGAGGCGCGCGGCGGCATGCTGGATCGAGAAGAAGACGCCCTTGGCGTTGACGTCGAAAACCCGGTCGAACTGGGCCTCGGTGGTTTCCAGGGTCGGCGCGAACAGGCCGGTCGCGGCGTTGTTGACCAGGATGTCGAGGCCGGGTTGGCCGGTGGCGTCGAGCAGGAAGCGATCGAGTTCGACATAGGCCTGGGCGATCGAGGCGACCGAGCCCAGGTCGGCGCCGATCGCGACCGACTGTACGCCCAGTGCGCGGATCTCGGCGGCCACCGCTTCGGCCTCCTCGCGCGAGGCGCCGTAGTTGATCGCGACCTGGGCGCCGTCGCGGGCCAGGCGCAGGGCGATGGCGCGGCCGATGCCGCGGCTGGCGCCGGTGACGAAAGCGGTCTTGCCGTGCAGGGGTTTGCCGGAAAGGGTGCTCATGATGGGTGTCCGTAGGGGGAGGGACGGATGGGGAAAACATGTTATTCTGTAGTTCCGATATTCGGAACTATGGAAACCATAGCAGCAGGCCTTCGCTTGTTGCAAGCTGTCGCCATGAGACCCCTGCATCACCCCGCTGTCGACGACATCGAGATGACCGCCGTGCTGTACGCGCTGGCCGACCCGGTGCGCCTGGGCATCGTCCGCTCGCTGAGCCGCGACCATCCGGTGTCCTGCGTCGGCGCCTGCATCGACGAAGAACTGCCGCGCGCGACCTTGTCGCGGCACTTCGACGTGTTGCGTTCGGCCGGCCTGGTCAACACGGTCAAATCCGGAACGCAGTATCTCAACACCCTGCGCTGCGACGATCTCGAACGGCGCTTCCCGGGCCTGCTGCAGGCCAGCCGCCCCGGCTTCCTGCCCGAGGCCACCGCCGAACTCGCCACCGCCGGCCTGGTCCAACGCCTGGAGACGGTGGTGCTGGAGGCCAGCCCCGGCAACCG